>CAYXVJ010000058.1:0-12120 GCA_964468675.1 uncultured Oscillospiraceae bacterium | reverse complement strand
TACGGAGCGAATCAAGCTATCACCAAACCATGTCACTAAGGTTAACAGGATAATAAGGAAGGGAAAAATGGCGAATACGAGATAATATGAAATACTCGAAGCCATGCGACTCATTTTCATGCGGCTTAAACGCAAAGGTAATGAGCGCCACTGATTCATATCCCCTTTCCCATAGGCACGTAATCTTTCTTGCCCGTTATTAAACCCCTCAATGATGGGCTTCAACTTATCCCTATGACTCATATACTATATTAGTCCTGTTCTTTTAATAGTGCTAAATCCTTGACTGCCATGTTCTCATAGCGGACGTACTGAAATGACAAACCACTTGCTTCATCAAACAGTGGCGAAGATGTATCTGTAACAATCCAGTTTTCCTTTTCGTCCAGATCCACCATAAAGTGTTCTGCATCCTCGAAGGCATGTAAGTGTTTCGTTACTTCTGCAACTGCACAGTAATCGAGTAAATCCTTATACACACTTGCGCCACCAATAATAACGACGTCATCTCTATCTTGTATCAGCTCATAGAGCTCACGGTAGTTTCGGCACACTTGGAAGCCTTCACCTGCTTCTAGATGCCTGCTTAATACAATATTTTCCCGCTTAGGTAAAGCTTTTCCACCAGGGAAGCTGGCCATCGTTTTACGTCCATAAACCACTGTTTTGCCAAGTGTCAGACTGCGAAAGCGCTTCAAATCTTCTTTAATGGCGACTAGCATATCTGTTCCGCGCCCAATTCCCCAGTTCTCATCAACTGCAACAATCAGTTCCATAGCTGCCTCACAATCCACTATATCGCCACAGGAAAGCGCCCTACAGGCTCACCATGCTCGTAGCCTTCTAGGCGGAAACTGTCTACTGTAAAGTCATAGAAGTTATCCACTTCTGGATCAATCCAAAGCTTAGGCAAATCAAAACCTTCTCGTTCGAGTAACGTCTCAATGATTGGTATATGACGGTCATAAATATGGGCATCAGATATAACGTGAATCAATTCACCTGCTTCCAGTCCACTTACCTTGGCAAACATGTGGACCAATACTGCGTATTGACTGACATTCCAATTGTTAGCTGCAAGCATATCTTGAGAACGTTGATTTAATATTGCATTTAGTTTATTGCCTGAGACATTGAAGGTCATGGAGTAAGCACATGGATACAAGGCCATTTCATTTAGATCTTCAAACGTGTAGATATTCGTCATAATGCGCCTACTCGTAGGGTTATGCTTTAAGTCATACAGTACTCGATCTACTTGGTCGAAAAGACCTTCTTTATACTTGTGTTTGACACCCAATTGATAACCATAAGCCTTACCAATTGAACCCGTTTCATCAGCCCACTGATCCCATATCTTAGAATTCAAGTCATTGATATTATTTGATTTTTTCTGCCAGATCCATAAAATCTCATCGACTAAGGCTTTGAAATTGATTTTTCTTAAACTTAATATTGGAAAGCCTTTACTCAGGTCATAGCGATTAACGAGGCCAAAACTCTTTTTGGTATATGCCGGTACGCCATCTTCCCACTTGGGTCTGACAGCTTGTCCTTCATCTGAAAAACCCTCTTCTAATATCTGTCTACAATTCTCTTGGAATAATAAATCTACATAGCTCATTTGTATCCAATCCTCCATTCACACCATTATACTATACCTTAATCAGGTCTTTTATTTGAGCGAATCTAGCTTCCTTTATACCTGCAACATGCATAATATCTTCTACCGTTTTAAATAAACCATGCTCCTCGCGATAAGAGAGTATCGCTCTAGCGGTCATCTCGCCAATACCAGGCAAGGTAGTTAATTCCTCTAGTGTTGCAGTATTGATATTGACTACAGCTTGGCCCTCTCCAGTTTTCTCTAAATCAGGCGTCACAATCTCTAGATAAGAACCATCTTCTACTTCAGCTTGATTAGGGATACGAACCATTTGATGTGCTTCAAGCGGCATGGCTAAGTTCACTACATCTGTTGCTGCATCGCTTGTTATGCCTCCTGCCATAGCCACTAGATCTGCCAGTATACATCCTGCATCAAGGTAATAGATACCAGGATTCTTTACTGCACCGGTTAAGTAAACAGGTATCTCTTCTACCTTATCTACTGCTTTATCTAGACTTTTGTCATCAATACTTTCTTCCAAGTCTAGCTCATCCATCTCTTTGGCCAAGTCTGTTTCTTCCACCATCTCGATTAGTTCAGGCCTAATGTTTGGCCATAGAACACTCAAGACCAAAGTTAAGAGCAGCAACAGGGCTAAAACCAACGTATATTTTGGGATCTTCGCTTGTATTTTAAAAATTAGATGCCTCACCTTGAAACCTCCTACAAATTGCTCGCACATTTTGCTTTGATTATAAAGAAAAAGCAACACGCCAAAAGCTGTTACTTTGTTCTAAATCTATAGGATTTGTATCTTTTAAGGCTTATTTTTACTTAATCTAAAGTATCTGTATCTACAGGCTCTTCACGTGTCCATAGTTTTTCCAAGCTATAGTAGTCGCGCTCTTCATAGTGGAAGAGATGCACAACAATATCCCCGTAGTCTAGTAAGATCCAGCGAACGGTATCTAAACCTTCTGTTCGTATTGGTTTACGAGAAAACTCTTCATCTAGTTTTTCAATGATATGTTCTGCGGTAGTACGTCCTTGCGGTGTGGAGTTGATACTCGCTAATATAAAATAGTCAGCAAGACTACTGCGCTCAGTGATGGGGATTAAGGATATGTCATCCGTTTTTCTCTCTTCCAATAGCTCTACGATGCGATTGGCCATCTTTGTGCCTGGTATCTTGTCTTGGTGTTCATTTGATCTTGATTCTTGATTACTTGTCAAATTTATTGAACCATCCTTTCGTCTCTCTTCACTCATTGTACTTCATTTTCTTTGTCACCACAGCACGTAAGTCCTCTAATGCTATTTTTGTTAGTGGTTCTTCATCAAAATTTTGTCGAATTGAAAATGCTTCCACAGCTTCTAGGCATAAAAGCACTGCCTGATCCAAATCGACTTTTGACATCTCACGTATCGGTGGTAAATCATCAAAATGCCTTGCTGGCTCAGACTTATCGGCTAAAAACAGTACCTTACTTAAGTCACTTGCATCTTGATCAAGCGTGGTATGTAAACCGATAGCAGTTAAGATCTCTTCGTCGTCTATGCCAAATCGCTCCGGTATTAAGGCTTTGGCAGCAGGTCCATGTAAGAATGCTCGCTGGCCTCGCCAACGCTCTGGCACATCCTTTGCGATAGCCCACAGTTCATCTAATGGCATTTCTCTTGCACAATCGTGAAGTAGTGCTGCAATCGCAGCCTTGTCTGGGTCAACAGCAAAACGTAGTGCAAGTTCTATTGCATAATACATTGTATCTAGAGAATGGATTAAGCGCCTTACACTTAAAGATTGGTACAGATCTGTTTCGAATTGCATCAAGAGCTTTAAAGTCTCAGGCTTTAATGCGTGCATCACCTGCTCTTTTTGATACAAGTGATGGTTTTTAATAAATGCCTTGACCTTCGCCGATAGATCTAAATGGTCTAAGGCTACACCTCCCTTGATATCCTCACGAATCTTTGTAGAAGAGATGTCAACAACCGGTGCATCAAAAATCACAATATCAGCATCAAAGTTTTGTCTTAATAAGGCAGCCTTCTCTTCAGCAGCTTGGCGGTCCACTCCCGGTCTTACAAATGCGGCTATTTTCATCTCTTTTAATAAAAGCTCTGCTTGGTACCATAAATGAATTTGCAATACGACATCGAGACCACAGATTAAGTACAATTCATTTTTTTGTTTTAAATCACCTTTAATCTGCCTGACAGTTTCCAGTGTATAAGACGGACCTCGTCGTTTCATCTCAATATCGGATAAAACAATGCCGGGCGTATCTTCTAAGGCCAACTTAGTCATCTGATAGCGATACGTCATTGGTGTCACATGGTGCGACTTATGGTAAGGGTGGCCTGCTGGCATTACAACAGTATAGTCAAGCTTTAAATGTGTCTGTGCAAGCTCTAGTAAATGTCTATGCCCTTCATGTATCGGATCAAACGTCCCACCAAAATAACCAACTCTAATCATCTAAACTATTCCTTTAACTAAGCTTGTAGTACACCGATATCTCGCCTAAATGTCATGCCTTCAAAGGAGATATGTTTTATTTCTTCGTAGCATAACAAAAGTGCCTCATCCAAGCTAGGTGCAGTTGCTACGACATTTAGTACACGTCCTCCACTAGTTAATGTAATGCCTCTACCACCAGACTTCGTGCCAGCTTCAAAGACCAAGGCTTTTTTGACATCTAAAGTTCCCTCAATTTTAAAGCCTGTTTCATATGGCCCTGGATAACCATTTGAGGTAAGGACTACGCAAGCAGCATGGTCACGTTTCCACACGATCTCTAAATTGCTAAGCTGCTCCATCAAGATGCTTTGGATGATTCTCATAAGATCCGTTTCCAACAAAGGCATCAATACTTGGCATTCTGGATCGCCAAACCTCGCATTGTATTCAATGACTTTAGGACCATCTTTGGTCAGCATTAAGCCAAAATACAATACCCCTTTATATTGGATGCCACGTAAACGAAGTCCTTCTAACGTAGGTTTTACAATCGTCTCTTCTATCTCACGTAAGTCTTCTGGTAAAAACTCAGCGCCTGGCACAACAGCGCCCATACCACCAGTATTAGGACCTAGGTCACCATCAAAGGCACGTTTGTGGTCCCGAGCTGACGGCATCAGTTTTACAGTATGCCCATCTGTGAAAGCCAAAATAGTAACTTCAGGACCAAAGAGCATTTCTTCGAATAAAATGGTCTTACCTGCATCACCAAAGACCTTCTCGCCCATTATTTGTTGGCAAGCTGCTAAGACTTCATCCCTTGTATGACAGATTAATACACCTTTACCCAAGGCAAGCCCATCGCACTTCACAACAACTGGTAAAGCACAGGTCTTCGCATAGTTTAATGCTTCTTCGTGACTAGTGATGGCTTTAAAACGAGCTGTAGGAATACGCATATCTCGCATCAATTCTTTAGCAAAGGATTTACTAGATTCTATTTGAGCAGCAGCTGCTGTAGGACCAAATGCACGAATACCGCTAGCTTCCAAACGATCCACTAAGCCTAAAGCCAGTGGCTCATCTGGCGCCACAAAGACAAGGTCTACAGCAAGCGACTTTGCAAGATCGATAATACCTTCAAAATCGTTTGCCTGAACTGGGAAACAAGAGGCATATTTAGCGATCCCGTTATTACCTGGTGCGCAATATAAGCGGTCGACTCTTGGACTAGAAGCAAGCTTCCATACGATGGCAGCTTCCCTACCTCCACTTCCTATAACCAATACATCCATCTCAAGTATCCTCCATCAATGGCGGAAATGCCGTCTACCAGTAAAGAGCATGGGTATACCTGCTTCATCACAAGCATCAATCGACGCTTGATCCCCAATCGAACCGCCTGGCTGCACGATTAAAGCTACTCCGTACGTGGCAGCTAATTTTACGCAGTCGTCAAAGGGGAAGAACGCATCTGATGCCAATACAGCCCCTTTAGCCTTATCGCCTGCTTGGCGCAAAGCAATCTCTAGTGCAGTAATGCGGTTGACTTGGCCAGGACCTACACCTACGGTTTGTTGATCCTTGACCAAGCAAATCCCATTGGACTTCACATGCTTGACCACCTTCATACCAAAGACTGCATCGTCCATCAACGCTTCAATTGGAGCAGCTTTAGTCACTTGCTCAAAAGTCTTCTTGTCAAAGCCTGCTACATCGGCCTCTTGAACTAAGAGCCCGCCATAGATGGTCTTCGCAGTTTTTATATCTTTAGGCAAGGGAGCATCAATGTCCTCTAAGCTTAAAAGCCTAATGTTTTTCTTTTGGCTTAAGATCTCAAAAGCTTCCTCGTCGTAACTAGGCGCAATGACCACTTCTAAAAAGATTTCACTCATCTGCTTAGCAACATCTTGCGTTACTGGTCTATTCAAGGCAACAATGCCTCCAAATATAGATACAAGGTCTGCTTCGTAAGCCGCTTCCCAAGCATCTAAAATGGTAGCTCTTGAGGCAATACCACAAGGGTTAGCATGCTTCACGGCCACGACTGTTGGCTTTGTCGAAAATTCTTTTAACATCATCAACGCTGCATCCGCATCAGAGATATTGTTATATGACAATGCTTTGCCATGCAGTTGCAATGCTTGTGGCAATGAACCTTTAGCTGCAATTGGGTCGTGGTAGAAAGCTGCTGTCTGATGGCTATTCTCACCATATCGCAGGTCAAAGGCTTTTTCATAAGCTAAGGTCAACTCATGGGGATATAATTCATTCTTGGAATCTGTAAACCTTAGGAGCTCCTTTGCAATCAAGGCATCGTAAGCAGCCGTGTGGCTAAACACTTTAGCTGCAAGCTTTAAGTTCAAATCTGAATCAATCTCACCCGTCTCTTCTAATGCCTTAATAATCGTATCGTAATCTTCGGGATCACAGATACTTGTTACCGATGCATGGTTCTTAGCAGCGGCTCTAAGCATTGTAGGTCCACCGATATCGATTTGCTCAGAGGCGTCCTCAATCGTTACCCCTGGCCTACTAACGGTCTCCTTAAACGGATAAAGATTGACGACAAGCATGTCTATAGCTCCTATCCCTTCATCTTCTAGAAAGGACATGTGCGAAGCTTTACTGCGGTCTGCAAGTATACCTGCATGAATCTTAGGATGCAGCGTTTTCACACGTCCATCTAAGCACTCAGGAAATCTTGTCACTTCACTAACATCCTTAACCATTAATCCTATATCACGTAGCTTTGATGCTGTGCCACCTGTAGAGATCAATTCAACACCCAAAGCTGCTAATGCTTTGGCGAACTCTTCTATGCCCGTCTTATCTGAAACACTTAATAACGCACGTTTAATCTTCATTGGATACTCCTACTAAGCTTATCTAGATCAATCTTGCCTAAACTTATATCTTCAATAACATCTGTTAAAATCACTTGTTCTACGTCTAACATTACCCGTTCTTGCAAATCTTTTGCTGTATCTTCTGGCAATACAGGGACACGCTTTTGCCTTAATATAGGTCCTTCATCGTATTCTTTTGTTACAAGATGGACGGTCGCACCGCTCTCTTTGAGTTTGTTTTGAATAACAGCCTCATGCGGCCTGATCCCATAAAAACCACTACCACCAAAATCCGGTAACAAGCTTGGATGAATGTTAATGATCCGATTGTCATATTGTGATATGAACTGTTCGCCTACTTTACTTAAGAATCCTGCGAAGACAATCAAATCGATCTTATACGGTTCTAAAAGATCAATCAAAGCCAAGTCATAGGCACGTATATCGCTATACACTTTACGCTTCAATATTGCAGTAGGAATACCAGCCTTAATTGCACGAGTTAAAGCATAGGCAGACTCGTTACTGGAAACAACAAGTTCAAAAGACACTTCTTGCAAACGGCCTTGCTCTTTCGCGTCAATTAACGCTTGCAGATTCGTTCCCCCACCAGAGACAAAAACGGCTATACGCATAATAAAGCTAAACCCCTTTCTTCTTGAATCCACTAGCCTCAATATCAACAGTTTTTAATGACTCTATGCTTTCATCTGAAACACCTGCGATAAAACGTCCATCAAAGCAAGCAGAGCAAGTGCCACAATCAATGCCTTTAACACTACGCTTTAAACCTTCCAAAGATAAGAATTCTAAGCTGTCACATCCGATCATCTCTTGCATCTCATCTTTTGTCATGTTGGCTGCAGACAGCTCGCTTTGATTCGGTGTATCCACACCATAATAACAAGGATACAACACTGGAGGCGATGCAACTCTCAAGTGTACTTCCGTTGCACCTGCTTTTTTGAGCATGGCGATGACGTGCTTGGTGGTTGTACCTCTAACCACTGAATCATCGACCAGGACAATCCGTTTGCCGGCAATAGGCCCTTTTAATGGAGAGAACTTCATTGACACCGCTAATTCTCTTTGAATTTGGGTTGGCTGGATAAAGGTTCTGCCCACGTAACGGTTCTTTAAAATGCCCTGCTGATACGGTAGGCCAATTTCCTCTGCATAACCCATAGCTGCATTAATGCCTGAATCAGGCGCACCAATGACCAAATCTACGTCTGCAGGGGACTCTTGGGCAAGGATCCTTCCAGCTTCCACTCTAGACTCATAAACAGAGGCACCATCAATGACACTATCTGGTCTAGCAAAGTACACGTATTCAAACAAGCAGGTTCTACCCGATTGCCTGGCATTCTTACGCCATACTTCTTGCATAAACTCGGACTTCAAACCATCTTTTGATATCGTGACAATCTCGCCTGGATCAAGATCTCGTATAAAGCTTGCTCCAATCGCATCTAAGGCACAAGATTCAGAGGCCAGGACATACGAATTGCCCAATTGACCCAAGCATAAGGGTCTGATGCCTAAAGGGTCTCTAATGCCATACAAGGCATCTTGGGTCAATATCGTCAACGCATATGAGCCTTCCACTTCAGCCATGGCCATAAAGATGGCATCTTCCATACGTTCTGTTAGGATACGGTTTCTGGCAATTAAAGATAAAAATACTTCAGTGTCTAAATCTGTATTAAATGTAGCACCGTTATCAATTAGTTTTTCCCTTAGGCTTCCTGCATTCGTCAGTGAGCCGTTATGCGAACAGGCAATCTGCCCGTTTCTCGACTTGATCAAGAGAGGCATGTATTGATTTTGTACGATGCTCTGGCTGCTTGGGTAGCGCACATGCCCGATGGCAGATGAACCCTTTAAGAGATTGAGCGTCACTTCATCAAATACTTCTACGACAAGCCCTTCTTCACGATGGGCAAATAATCTTCCACCATGGTTGACACAGATGCCTGCTCCTTCTTGTCCCCTATGTTGTAAGGCAAAGAGGCCGAAGTATGTTTGTCTTGCGCAATCTTCTTCTTGTCCTGTCGTATCATATATACCGAAGACGCCACACTTATCTTTCATTTCATGGTCCATTAAACTATATCTTCCTAGCCCAATCGCTCTTGTAATGCCAAATCTTTTTGGATTACTTTCTCTTTCATCTCAGCTTTGTACTGATGGAGTCGCAAACGATACGTTTCGTCAGCAGTAGCTAGTATCTGACAAGCCAAAATGGCTGCGTTTACAGCCCCATTGATCGCAACGGTTGCGACAGGGATGCCTGGCGGCATTTGTACTTCAGCAAGTAAGGCGTCAACACCATTCAAGCTACCCGATGCTAGTGGCACACCAATAACAGGTAAGGTCGTAAAGGCTGCTAGAACGCCTGGCAAGTGCGCGGCCATACCAGCAGCCGCAATGATGACGCCAAAGCCCTCTGTTTCTGCGTCTTTAGCAAGCTTAGCTGCAATATCAGGTGTCCTATGCGCAGAGCAGATGTGTGCTCGATACGGGATAGCAAATGTATCCAATTGCTTAAAACAAGCCTCCATAACTGGCAGATCCGAGTCACTACCCATCACGATGAGTACTTTTTTCATCCTTATGCCTCCTCTCTTTTCTTCTGACTTTCCATACTTAAATAAGCAAAGATATATGGATCCAAATCTCCATCCATAACTGCTTCAACATCACTGTTTTCATGGTTTGTACGATGGTCTTTCACCATCGTATAAGGCATAAAGACATAAGAACGTATTTGACTGCCCCAAGCAATTTGCATCTGATCCCCTTTTAAATCTTCGATGCGTTCCATATTGGCAGCTTTAGCCAGTGCAAAGAGCTTTGCCTTCAACATCGTCATCGCATTATCTCTGTTCTGGAATTGAGAGCGTTCTGCCTGACTTGCAGTCACAATACCGGTGGGCAAGTGAGTTAAACGCACCGCTGAACTTGTTTTGTTAACGTGCTGTCCACCAGCACCAGACGCTCTATAAACATCCATTTTGATGTCTTCAGGTCTAATATCGATCTCAATACTGTCATCAAGCTCAGGGATGACTTCACAAGAGGCAAAGGAAGTGTGTCTTCTGCCGGATGAATCAAAAGGTGATATACGAACCAAGCGATGTACGCCAATTTCAGAACGTAGGTAACCGTACGCGTTTTCTCCTTCGACTTGGAACGATACGCTTTTAAGCCCTGCTTCATCACCATCTAAGATATCAACAACCTTAATGTTAAACTCATGGCTTTCAGCCCATCTTGTATACATGCGATAGAGCATCTCACACCAGTCTTGGGCTTCAGTGCCACCTGCACCTGCATGCAAGCTTACAGTCGCATTACGATCGTCATACTCACCTGTAAGTAGCGTCTCTAAACGCAGTTTTTCCATCGCAAGTTCAAGTGTTTTAAACCCTTCTTCGACTTCTAGAAGCATCTCTTTATCCTCAGCTTCATTACCGAGTTCACACATGAGTAAAAGCTCTTCTTGCTTTTCTTCTAACTGATAGAAGTGTAGAAGCTTACGCCTTAAGTGCGTAATCTTGGTCTGTACTTTTTGAGCATTGGCAGCATCATTCCAAAAATCAGGCTCCATCGCTCTGGCTTCCAATTCGGAAGCCTCATCGTCAATCTTGCTAATATCCAAAGCAGACTTCAAGCGCTGTAACGGCTCTGCTAATGCTTCTATCTCTAATCTATATTGATCGAACTCCAACATTTATTGTTTAACTCCTTGACGCTCTGATACAAATACTTTTAATCTATCCAAAGCCATCTCTATATTTTCTAAGGATGCGGCATAACTAATACGAACAAAACCTTCTCCACTCTCACCAAAAGCAGAACCTGGGATTATAGCCACTTTTTGTTCTTTTAATAATGCTTCGCAAAATTCAATTGAGCTTAAGCCTGTCTGCCTTATGTCTGGAAAGACATAAAAAGCCCCTTGCGGCTCAAAACATGGTAGACCCATCTCATTTAAACGTTTAACAAGTACACGACGCCTTAAATTATAGGCTTGTCTCATCTCTTCTACGGATAAGTCACCGTGCTGAAGAGCTTCGATAGCAGCACTTTGAGCGATCGTAGGTGCACTCATAATGACGTATTGGTGAATTTTATTCATAGCAGCGATAACGTCACTTGGCCCCATCGCATAACCAATGCGCCAACCAGTCATCGCAAAAGCCTTAGAAAAGCCACCAATAACAATGCAGCGATCACGTAGAACACTAAAGTTGGCAAGGGAATAAAAGACCGCAGGCTTATAGGTTAATTCAGCATAAAGTTCATCGCTAACCAGGATAATTCTAGGATGGCGCTCTAGTACTGGTAAGAGTGCTGCTAGTTCATCTTTAGTCATCACTGCACCGGTCGGGTTATTCGGATACGCTAAGAGGAGCATCTTCGTCTTATCAGTAATATATGCTTCTAGTGCATCTGCCGTTAATTTAAATTGATGCTCAACAGATAAAGGTATGGGTACAGGGATGCCACCAGCTAGACTCACACATGCTGCATAGGCAACATAAGCAGGTTCAGGAATTAAGACTTCATCACCTGGATTTAAAAGTGCACGACAAGCCGCATCAATGGCTTCACTACCACCGACTGTCACCAAGATTTCAGACTTCGGATCGTAGTTATATTGATAGCGTCTGTTTGTAAACTTAGCTATCTCTTCACGTAATTCAATCATACCTTGGTTGGCCGTGTAGTGTGTACGTCCACGTTCCAAGGAGTAAATACCTTCTTCGCTAATATGCCAGGGCGTCACGAAATCCGGTTCTCCGATAGACAGTGAAATAACTTGTCCTTTTAGTTCATTGGCCATGTCAAAAAAGCGTCTGATTCCTGACGGCTTCAGATCCAGGACCCGCCTGGATAAACGGCCTAGATCTTCTCTTGTCATAGCACCAGAACCTCTCTTTCGTCATCTTGATCAGCAGTCAAGATATGACCATTTAATTTATACTGTTTTAAGATAAAGTGGGTTCTAGTGGATAACACATCTTCAATAACAGAGATCTTCTCCGATACGAATTCTGCGACTTCACGCAATGTTTTCCCTTCAACCGTGACCAGTAAATCATAGTCTCCACTCATCAAGTTACAAGATGAGACTTCAGGGAAGTTGTAAATGCGTTTTGCAATCCGGTCAAAACCACGCCCTCGTTGAGGCG
>CAYXVJ010000057.1:0-12321 GCA_964468675.1 uncultured Oscillospiraceae bacterium | reverse complement strand
GTTGAGCGTGCATCGTATGATGTTTATACAAGTGGCGGTGCAGTCAACACTGGCCTTGATGCTGTACAGTGGGCCATTGAAGGCACAAAGCTTGGCGCTGGCGAGATCCTCTTAACATCCATGGACCGAGATGGTACCAAACAAGGCTACGACAACAGACTCAATAAAATGGTGACCGAAGCCGTAAGCGTCCCCGTCATTGCCTCTGGTGGCGCAGGCCGCATGGCAGACTTTGCCGAAGCCATTGAAACAGGTGGTGTAGATGGCGTTCTAGCTGCAAGCTTGTTTCACTTCGGTGAGATCTCCATCAATGAATTAAAACAATACTTAGCAGTCCGTGGCATTACCGTCCATCGAAGCTAAGACAATTTAAACCTATGCCATATCCATACCAATGTAGATTGAATATGCAGATTGGATAAGATGAAAAAGGGAGCTGATGTCAAAACACCATACTCCCTTTTTCATCTATTCGCATAAAATTACGCTAATTCAATTACACCCATATTTAGGTCATAGTAACGACCTTCAGCTTCGATCAGTTGATCGTGGTCACCACGTTCAATGATTTCTCCTTCTTCTAAGACCATAATGGCGTTAGAGTGACGGACAGTAGATAGTCTGTGCGCGATAGCAAAGACTGTTCTGCCTTCCATCAAGGTGTCCATACCTTGTTCAATGAGACGCTCTGTTCTTGTATCAATCGAACTTGTAGCCTCATCCATGATTAAAATCAAGGGGTCTGCAACAGCGGCACGTGCGATCGACAGTAACTGGCGCTGTCCTTGCGAGAGGTTACCACCGTCACTGGTTAACTCAGTATCATAGCCGTTTGGTAAGACCATGATGAAGCTTTCAGCGTTCGCAATTTGAGCGGCTTGACGCACTTCTTCATCCGTAGCATCCAAGCGACCATAACGAATGTTGTCAGCAATTGTTCCTTCAAACAAGTGAACATCTTGGAGGACCATACCGAGCATGCGACGAAGTGGTGTCTTCTTAATTCTAGAGATCTGGATACCGTCTAGGAGTATCTCACCACCTTGGATGTCATAGAAGCGGTTGATCAGGTTTGTAATCGTCGTTTTACCAGCACCTGTGGAACCAACAAAGGCAATTTTCTGTCCTGGCTTGGCATAAAGAGAAATATCTTTGAGCACCAAACGCTCTGGATTATAACCGAAGTAGACATTATTAAATCTGATATCACCTAAGACCGGTTTAAAGCTTACAGATCCATCTGTTTCTGGTACACGCCAGACATAGCCCCTCTTGCTCGCTTCAATCTCTTGACCTCGTAGCTCACTTTGATCCACGTCTTCAAGGCGAAGGGCAACAACGTCTCCGTCATCTATTTCCACTTCTTCATCTAAAATCCTGAACACACGCTCAGCACCAGCCAAGGCTGCAATCAAGATGTTTAACTGGTTTGAGATCATGGTGATTGGTCTAGAGAACTCACGGCTGTACTGCAAGAACGATGCGATTGTACCAACGTCTAACATATTGAAACGAATCAACATAATCGCTCCACCCATAGCCGTAATGGCATATTGGACGAAGGATAAGCTACCCATAATCGGGAACAAGACGACTGAATAAGTCTGAGCATCTGTTGCTACAACTCTCAACGCTTCATTCTTTTCGGCAAATTCTTCTTTGACGACTTCTTCATGGTTGAAGACCTTAACAACTTTTTGGCCTTCCATCATCTCTTCGATGTAACCGTTTAAGTCAGCTAGATTTGCTTGCTGTGCTCTAAAGTTTCGTCCACTTCTGCTCGTCACAAAACGAACAATGAAGAGCATGATGATGACCATGATGACAACAAAGAGTGTCAAGATGGGGCTTAAGACGAGCATCATCGTGAAGGTACCGATAAAGGTAATACTGTTCGTAAAGATCTGCACCAAAGACTGATCCAATGCTTGGTTGATATTATCTACGTCATTGGTATAAGCACTCATCAATTCACCATGGCTTCTTGTATCAAAGAAGCTAATAGGTAATTTTTGCATATGCTTAAAGAGGTCGCCTCTGATGCGGTTCGTGGTACGCTGAGCCAACTGCACCATAAAACGGTTGCCAAGGTACTGGAATGAGGCTGCGATCAGGTAAATGATACCCAGAACAATGAGATAGGGTACGATTGCACCAATACCTCTTTCATTCTCGTAAACCAATATGTTAATGATTGGTCTAAGGAATGCGTTACCTGCAACACCACCTAAGGAAGCCATAGAGACCATAAGCAAGCCTAAGATGACAGATGTCTTTTGATAGCTTAAGTAGCGCCATAAGCGTAATAAAGTACCTTTGACATCGTCTGGTTTTGAAAAACGATCTTGGACACCAGCGCGGCGTCTCTTGGTATCTTCGTCTATCTTCTCCTGTTCAATAGCAGGAGCCTGGTCTAATTTCTTTTTATTTTCTTTTCGACTCATCCTGCAATCAATCCCTTCTGTTGTGATTCAAACACTTCTCTATAGATCTGACTTGTTTCCATCAGCTCATCTGCTGTACCAATACCATCGATCTGTCCTTCATTTAAAACGATGATCATATCCGCGTCTTCAATCGAAGCGATACGCTGTGCGATGATGATGGTTGTGATGCCACCAAGATTGTTTTTAAATGCTTTTCTAAGCTTGGCATCTGTCGCCATATCAACAGCTGATGTTGAGTCATCTAAGATTAGGATCTTGGGTTCTTTCAAGATTGCTCTTGCAATAGCCAAGCGCTGTTTTTGTCCACCAGAGAAGTTGTTACCGCCTTGCTCAACACGAGCGTCTAGGCCTTCTTCTTTAGCATTGACGAACTCCCAAGCTTGGGACATCTTCAAGGCATCTATGATCTGTTCATCACTAGCTTCAGCATTACCCCAGAGCATGTTCGAACGAATCGTGCCTGAGAATAATGTATTCTTCTGAAGCACAACCGAGACTTCATCTCGTAAGGTTGTTAAGTCATAGTCGTTTACGTTGATGCCGCCAACTGTAAGTTCACCACTCGTAACATCGTAGAGTCTTGGAATTAACTGTATAAGCGAAGTCTTAGCAGAACCAGTCGATCCAATGATACCGACTGTTTGTCCACTCTTGATCTTAAAACTAATGTTATTTAAAGTATCGCCTTGATTCCCAGGGTATCTAAAGGTCACATCATTGAATTCAATATCACCACTTGGGACTTCTGTTAAGCCACCTACAGGTGAATGGATATCTGTCTTCGTATCGATGACTTCCAAGATACGTTCAGCAGATGCCTTTGAACTGGTTAGCTGAATGAAGAACATCGAGAGCATCATGAGGCTCATCAGGATCTGCATGACATATGTCAAGAAGCTCATCAAGCTACCGGCTTCCATGGTACCAGCTAGAATTCTATTACCACCGAACCATAAAATAGCAATGATGCTTCCGTATACCATCAACATCATAATCGGCATACTCATAATGACTAAAGAGACTGCTTTGAGTCCGCTATGCATCAAGTCATCGTTTGCTTCTTTAAAGCGCTCATTCTCATAATCTTCTCTGACATAAGACTTCACGACACGAATTGACGTTAGGTTCTCTTGAACAACGTTATTAATCTTGTCGACTTTCTTCTGTAAGATATTGAAGAGCGGGAATGCCTTACGCATAATAAGAACGACTACCAAGGCCAGTAAAGGTGTAGCTATGGCAAAGATGCGTGCTAGCTCCGAGTCAATTCTAACAGCCATAAATAAAGCGAAGATCAACATGGAAGGAGAGCGAAAGCCCATCCTCAGTGACATCATCGCGGTACCAGACAAGCGTTGTGTATCGTTGGTCAATCTAGTGATTAAACTAGATACAGAGAACTTATCTAAGTTCTTGAAACTAAAGGTCTGTATATTATCAAATGCAGCTTTTCTTAAGTTGGTTCCAAAACCAAATCCAGCGGTCGCACCTAGCTTTGCAGATAGCACACCAGCTAGTAAACCGATGAGTGCTGCTAAAATCATCTTCAAGCCTTGCTGGATGACAAAGTTTGCATCCATGGTTTGGATACCAACGTCAACTATGTCTGCCATCAAGTAGGGTATATATACATCCATGCCCACTTCAATAACCATTAAAATCGGACAAAGTATTGCATACCATTGATATGGTCTAACATATTTAAGCAATCGTCTTATCATTTATCGTCTCCATTTCTCTTCCTCTCATGGTGCTCAGCACGTGAATACAGCGGATGTTCTTCCAAATGACGCATGACGCGTTTTAACATATCACGTAACTGTTCTTTTTCTTCTGCTTCAAATCCAGCCAGCAAATCCTCATGAAATTGCACCAAGACTTCTCTGCATTGGCTAGATAACTTTACTCCTTCCTCGGTTAGGTGTAGTTCATTTCGTCTTAAATCTGATTCAGGTGTCTCCCTTACAACAAGCTTTTGCTTCTCTAAACGCTTGATAGACATAGATAAAGAAGATGGCGAAACACGCATCTTCTTCGCAATTTGGTTTTGAGTGGAGCCTGGGTTTTGCTCAATTAAATGAAGCAATCTAGGTTGACCTGGAAATAAGCCAAACTTCATCAAGCTCTCTCCCATAATATTGAGCTTGGCATGCTCGATGTCCTTGAATAGCCAAGAGACCTCCAAATCTATCGAACGTTTTTTACTATGCTTATCCTCTTTTCTTCCCCCCACATCAATCACCTTTCTTATTAATTATTTGATTTCGTTCCAATTTTAATTAATCGGTTGACTATTAATCAGTCAAGTAATTATTCTACAGAAACTGAAATAAAAACGCAATAGTGAATCTTACGAAATTTTTTTAATGGGCAATTTAAATCTAAAACATAAAAAAAGCAGGTAGGCACCTGCTTTTTCGTGTAAATTTTAAAGGTCTTAGCTATAACGATTCACAATCTCTTCCATCTGCTCCCACTTTTCTTCCATCTGGGCAACCAGTTTAAATTGCGTTCTCGCACGATCGAGGTTATGTTCTGGTCTTTGGATCTTGAAATATGTATCACCTTCTAGATAATCGGTTAAGAAACGCATACCGATCTCCATCGTGATAATCTTAGAACCCCAGGTAAGTGTCTCTTTTTCCTTTTCGGTTAACGACTCACCTGCAACCTCAAGATAGCCCTTTGTGTAAGCTTCAAAAAGCTCTAGGCTCATTTCAACTTTAGACAGATCTTGCTCATCTTCTAGTGCTGTAGATGCACCGAAACGAATGGCATCACCAAAATCATAAGCTGCAAGCCCTGGCATAACGGTATCTAAGTCAACCACACAGATGCCTTCGCCACTGTCCTTATCCATCAAGATATTGTTGAGCTTGGTGTCGTTATGTGTAACACGAAGTGGTAATTTGCCACCATCTAAGAGATCTACAAGGATACTCATATCTCCTTCTCTTTTAATAAGGAAGTCGATCTCAGTTTGTGCACTAGCCACGCGTCCCACATCGTCACGTTCAACTGCCTTTAAGAAGGTTTGGTAACGGGTAGGTGTATGGTGGAAATTAGCAATGGTCTCAAAGAGTGTTTCCGCTGGATAATCCGACAGTAATAATTGAAATCTGCCGAATGCTCTTGCTGCGTTATAAAAATCATCTGCATTTCTTGCCTGTTGCAAGGTAACAGTGTCTTCAATGAAATCGTAAGCACGCCAATGTTTACCCTCATCATCAAGGTAAAAATGCTTGCCATCTTTAGTTGGTATGACATTTAAGGTTTCACGCTTAGGGTCTCCACCATTTGCAATAATTTTCTTGCGTAGGTGTGATGTTACACCTGCGATATTTTCCATAACCTGATCTGGTCTTGGGAAGACATTTTTATTCACATGCTGGATAATATAACGACGAACAACGCCTTCATCATCTTTTGTTCTAACAGCAATCGTATCATTTATATGTCCTTCACCGTACGGGGCGATAATCTCATAGACTTCCCCTACAAAATCGAAACAGGCAATCAACTCTGGGCTGACTTCTACTTGACTCATAGCCATACCTCACATCTCCTTAGGCGACATTATTCAAACGTAATCATTTTAACACAAGGCTAGCGTTATTGTATCCTTAGAACATGGAGATGAAAAATTCACTTTGAGCCTATTTCTAAGCACTCGTTTCATTTATATAAATCTTTACTAAGCCACAACATAGTGAAAGGCTCTAGTTTAATAGAGCCTTCCAATCAAATCTTTTATTCACTTATTTAAGCTTTCGCTTAAGAACTTGTACTAGCCGATATGCCTTCTAAAACCACATCAGATCTTTCTAAATCAGCATTGGATCCATTTAGAATCCTCATGAATTCATCACCTGTAATGGTTTCTTTTTCAAGTAAGTAGGCTGCGATCTCGTGTAGTGAATCCATGTTGTCACGCAAAATCTCTACCGCTTTGGCATGACAGCCCTTAATGATTTCTACCGTCTTCTGATCTATTCTAGCAGCCGTCTCTGCAGATCCTGTCATCGCCTCTTGGCCACCGAGGTACTGATTTGTCTGCTCAGTAAAGGTCGTCATATCAAAGTCAGTGGTCATACCATAACGAGATACGATGCTTCTAGCGATCTGGGTCGTCTTCTCAATGTCATTGGCAGCACCTGTGGTCATGGTGTTAAAGATGAGTTCTTCAGCCGCACGTCCACCTGTTAAGGTTGTAATACGGTTTAATAAATCTTCTTTGCTGTAAAGATACTTATCTGCTGTTTCAGCTTGCATGACGAAACCTAAGGCACCAGACGATCTTGGTACAATGGTAATCTTTTGTACAGGTGTTTCATTGCTGAGCTTCGCTGCTACAAGTGCATGACCCACTTCATGGTAAGCAATGATTCTTTTCTCTTCTGGACTAATGACTGCTGATGTCTTAGCTTCACCTGCGATTACAACATCAACGCTTTCTTCTAGGTCCTCTTGTAAAACTTCATGGCGGCCAGCTCTAACAGCACGCATGGCGGCTTCATTCACCATGTTGGCAAGTTCAGCACCAGATGTACCAGCCGTTTGTCTCGCAAGCGACTTGTAATCGATTGAAGGATTAGTTCTGACGTTCTTGGCATGTACTCTTAAGATTGCTTCACGACCAGCAAGGTCTGGTAACTCAACAGTGACTCGGCGGTCAAAGCGTCCTGGCCTTAACAGTGCGGGGTCCAGAGAGTCTGGCCTATTGGTTGCTGCAAGGATTACAACACCCTTCTTACTATCAAAACCATCCATCTCCGTTAAGAGTTGGTTTAATGTCTGTTCACGCTCGTCGTTACCCGATAAGCCACCACCATCACGTTTCTTACCGATCGTATCAATCTCATCAATAAAGACGATACAAGGTGCTTTCTCTTGTGCCTGCTTAAATAAATCTCTTACCTTATTTGCACCCATACCGACAAACATCTGTACGAACTCAGAACCAGCAATAGAGAAGAACGGCACTTGTGCTTCACCAGCAACTGCTTTAGCAAGTAAAGTCTTACCTGTACCTGGGGGACCTACTAATAAGACACCTTTGGGACAAGATGCACCAATTTCATTGTATTTACGGGGATCGTGTAGAAAGTCTACGATCTCCATTAAAGAGTCTTTAGCTTCCTCTTGACCTGCAACATCTTTAAAAGTTTTCTTTTCTGCTTCTTCTGGTACATAGACGCGGGCACCGCTCTTACCAAACTGCATGGAATTCATGTTCCCAGCGCGCTTCGCCATATTATTCATTAAGACTCGGCCTAGGACAATAAATATGATGAGGGGCAATCCATAACCCAATAGTAGGCTTAGGATTGGATTGGGTGCATCAGGATACACTTCTTGGAACGTAACGCCAGAATCAATCAAACGAGTCACAAGCTCATTATCCGCTTGGACTAAACCTGTCTGATACACTCGATAGTTATTACCTAAGCTCCAAGCAGGTTCTTCATCTACTGCTACGTCTTCTGCTAAGGTAAATACAATGCTTTCAGTTTGTAGTTCCACATAAGATACATCGCCAGCTTCAACCATATCTAAAAATTGGTTGTAGGACACTTTCTCTACTTGAGGCGAGAACATCCTGGGAACCATGACGAAATTAATCAATATCATCATCGCGATGGCAATGACGATATAGATAATCAAAGGTCTCCTATTTTGATCTTTAATACTCATTTATTATTCTCCAGTTCATTTGACTACATATAGTTTACTTTGTAAATCAAAAGAATCCTCTAACAGAATATGAGCATAATATTAATGTACTGTAAAATCTTTGGCTACTTGATCACACCATGCATCAAACTCAGGATCTTCGTGCTGAAGACTTGGATTTTCTCTAATATGGTCTAAGGCTTTGCGGACTCCTTGATCAAACCTTGTGTCGCAGACAAATGAAGGGACTAGTCTTTTTATCTTACTGTTATCAAAGACAACAGATACAGCCTTATCACCTAGTAAGGGACCTCTTAAATCTGGTCTTAGTTGGATCAACTGGTCGGATGCTACATGAATGATCTTGGGTTCGCGACCAACAGCTCGACCAATGATATGGTAGGCTGTATTCCAAGTTAAGCTTTCATCACTGGTTATGTGAACGGCTTCACCCAAGGCCTGAGGATGGCCGAATAAGCCGACAAAGCCCTTGGCAAAATCCTCGTTAAAAGTGAAAGTCCAAAGTGATTCACCATCACCATGCAAGACTACAGGTCTACCTTCCTTGATACGCCTAATGACGCTATACGTACCATTCGTTCCATAGATACCTACTGGTATGCGATCGATGCCATAGGTATGACTAGGTCGTACGATGGTATATTTTAGATTATGCTTAGCAGCTTCATGCGCCAATTTTTCTTCTGCATGTTGTTTATTTTGCGAATAGTCCCAGTAGCGGTTATCTAATGGCGTACTTTCAGTAATCTTGTAATAGCGAAGAGGCTTTTGATAGGCAGATGCTGAGCTAATAAAGATGTATTGGGCATTCATGTGCCCAAAAAGTTTCATGTCCCGTTCAATATGATCCGGTGTGAATGCGATAAACTGGCATATGACATCATATGTGCGACCCAAGAACAGCGCTTCAATCGATTCATGGTGGTTGATATCCCCATGTAAGACTTCAACCTCTTCTGGTAGCGGCTTTTCTGAACGACCTCGATTTAAGATGGTCACCTCATGTCCTTTTGTAATTGCCTCACGCACCACAGCACTGCTGATTGTACCTGTACCGCCGATTATTAGAACTTTCATCGATAGCCTCCTTCGAACGTATGTTACTTCTTATCTTCTGTTAGAATCTTAGCATAGCCACGATCAAGGAGGCAGACACATGCGTTATGATCCTAAACGATCTCAACTCGGTTCAATCAGTAAAGTATTCGTCAAACGTACAGCAGGTGGCATTGGCGCTTGGATTAAAGCCCAATTCATCTTGTTTTTTATTGGCCTTGCCATCTTGATGATCGGTTTATATTTACTAGATATTTCATGGTGGGGGCTAAAAGCATTCACCATAGCCATCATTGACGTACTACCACTCATCGGTAGCGGCATCATTATGATCCCTTGGGCCATCATCAGACTATTATCTGGATCAGGACAGACCGCGCTTTGGCTGATCGTCATCTATTTAATCATGGTCATTGCAAGACAAGTCCTAGAGCCCATCATCGTAGGATCTAGCATTGGCCTAAAGCCCATCTGGACTTTCTTAGCAACAGTCATCGGCATCGTTGCCTTTGGTCCCATCGGTGCCATCATCGGCTCCTTAGCTGCGATATTAATTCGTGTTGCTATTAGTATTCGTCAGGACTACAAAAATGGTTTCTTCACTGAAATTAAAAACCCTGAAGATGCACCTGTCATTGCTCCTAAAGATGCAGGACAAGACGAAGACTTATAAGCCCCAAGCAGCTTTGAAGCGTTCATGGATTCGTTCGATTGTACTCGCTTCTTCAATGGCTTGGATGTCTTTTAATATATTTTTTGCTTCTTCTAAGCTTTGCACAGCATCTTTATTTTGGATTTGATCAATCGACACGCCTCTCTTCTCTAAGGCAAGCTCCAATTGATGGACTTGTTTTCTGAGTGCAACAAAGGCGATGGTGACTTTATGCTCTCTAGATAACTCTTTGAATAAGCTACCTAAAGGCCACTCCTGATTGTGCTCGGTCGCAACTGCTTTTAAAGCAAGTGTGCTTAACTTTGCTTTCTGCCAAGCATTTAGTATCCCTTCAAACTCTTGCTTATTAAAACCACAAAAGACAACAAAACCACGTTCCGAAGCATCGGATTCATCCTTGAGCTTCACTTCATCTTTATGACCTTGTTCTTCATAAATGGATTTGATGGAACGATCTAGTTCATGTTCTTCTAGTTCATAGAGTTTGGCACCAAATTCTCTAGCAAGCAGTCTAAACTGCTCGCCTCTTGTATCACTTGGAACACCATGTACGATTAAAAGTCTTTTGCGTATTGCTTCATCAGTAGACATATAAACACCTCATCTATCACGATTCATCTATTACAACTGATAAGTGAGGACTCGTCAACGCAACCCTTTTTGTTTGTACATGGTATTCTTAGTATAAGGGAATAAAAGAAAGTTGAGGGCAGCACTATGTTAAAGAAAAACAGGCAATCACTACTAGGCCTAGTACAAAAACAAATCCTTATTGTACTTACATTATTTTTCCTCATCTTCACACTCGCTTCATGCGCGTCTTCTGGTATGAGCACATCTGGTAGAGGTGATTATGCTCCTGCAGAAGGTGGTCAAGATTTTGACGATGGCATGGTCGACAAGGATGGCGAAGGTGGCAGTCAAGATGGCATTGATCTGGATCGAAAGATCATCACAAACACCAACATCCGGATGGAAAGCCTTGATGTACAAGAAGCCATGCGTGAACTTGCCACACTAGCAAGAGACCTTGGCGGCTATATCCAATCTGAATACCAAACAGAATCTCAAGACAGCTACTATGGAGAACTCGTTGTTCGCGTTCCCGCAGAAGAAGTCGACACCTTTGTCGCTCGTATCGATGAACTGGGTCGCATTCGCGAAAACAAAGTATCCATTAGTGACGTGACTGCTGAATACACCGATACAGCCTCACGTTTATCCAATGCCAAGGTACAAGAAGCACGTCTTTTGGATATGTTTGAAGCAGCAGAAACCATAGATGAATTACTCTATATACAAACAGAACTCGATCGCTTACAAGAAAGAATAGAGGTCTATGAAGGGCAAATTAAGCTTTGGGACAACCTCGTCTCACTAGCGACGATATCCGTATTCATTTACCCTGAAGCATCCGTTATTGAGCCAGGCAGTGATGTACCACGTTACATTCCTGCTGATACCGTATGGGATCGTTTCACAAGCGGTGTACAAACTTCATTTGTCCAATTCGTTAACGGTGCATCCTTAGGCTTTATCTGGTTAGGCCATAACCTCATCCAGCTGATCGTCTTCTTGATTGTCCTGGCAATATTGATCTTAGTCATTAGACGGATCAGCAAAAAGAGGAAGGCAAGGCCAACACAAATGCAGTACACACCGATGCCTTACAATCAAGGGCCTATACAAACACCTGTGGCACCACAAACTGTAGATAGGCAAGCAGACACACAAAGCGATGCCAACACATCAACTACAAATGAGACAGACGATTAAAGACTACACATCTGGATAAAATCAAATAAAAGCAAGAGACCCCTTGACCCAAGCTAAAGCCTTAGATCAAGGGGTCTCTTACTTTCAACCATAAGTAATATAAACACTTTATTTAAAAGGGCCATTTAGAGCTAATGGATTCTGCCTCTTCGATCAAGGCCTCTTGATCCACCAGCGTTAATCTTTGATTCTCTGCAAGTAATTTGCCCCCAACATAGACGGAACTTACATCCTCGCCACTTGCATTAAAGACGAGTGATGACGATACGTTTTCAAATTGCCCCATGCGTACAGGTCTAAATTTAGTTTTACTAAAATCAAGTAGAATGAAGTCTGCAAGCATACCTTCTTTAATGTCACCTAAATCATCTCGGCCAAAAGCTTTGGCTCCAGAAATAGTTGCCATGGAGAGCCCAGCTTTAGGCGATATGGATCTAGGGCCATGCTTTAAGCTGTTGGCAAGTAAGATACCCTTCATCTCACGAAACAAGTCTATGTTGTTGTTCCACATCGCACCATCCGTACCAAGTCCTACCGTGATGCCTAATTCCAACATCTCTGGAATAGCTGCTAAACCATCAGAGATCTTATATTCGCATAAAGGTGTATTGATGACTTTGGTAGCAGACTCTCTTAGCATCAAGCGTTCTTCTTCACTGGTATGTACCACATGAG
>CAYXVJ010000056.1:10337-12519 GCA_964468675.1 uncultured Oscillospiraceae bacterium | reverse complement strand
ACCTGTCGCTGTTGTTGTAGATAACAACGCTAAACTGTCCATGAGTGAAGTGCGTTGGAAACTTCCTTTCGAGAACCTAGATGACTTACCGGAACAATTTGACATTCAAGGGGTACAAAAGTATAAGAAGGGTCACAATCTATTGGAGCCCAATCGTGATCTTTGCTTTCAAGCCACCGTTCAATTAGTGGAAGAGAAAAAAGATTTAAATCTGGAAACAGTAGAGCTAGATCTTCAAGAAGTACCCCTAAATGCAATCTTTGTCGATGAAGGTCGTTTATACAAGAACCGACAGTTGATGGAACAATACTTGCTTCAAGTAGATGCAGATGAAATTCTTTATAACTTTAGAATGACAGCAGGACTAGATACGAAAGATGCAGCACCAATGTCTGGCTGGGATGCACCAGAGAGTAAACTGCGTGGCCATACTGCAGGACACTTCTTGTCGGCACTTGCTTTAGCAATACAAGCAGCTACAGATGAAACATTAAAAATTAATTTAAGTCAAAAACTAGAATACATCGTTCAAGAGATGTGGCTTGTCCAAGATTCGATGCATAAAGAAGGTTTATCGAACTATGGATTCTTCAGTGCCTACAGTGAAGAGCAGTTTGACTTATTAGAAGAATATACGACATATCCTAACATCTGGGCACCTTACTACACCCTCCATAAGCTGATTGCAGGTTTACTGGATAGCTACGAATATCAAGGGCTAGAGCAAGCATTAGATATCGTCACCAAGCTCATGTCTTGGCTGAATAGACGCTTTAGTAAACTTAGCCCTCAAACCATTCAAAACATGTGGTCTATGTACATTGCTGGCGAATATGGCGGCATGAATGATGTCGTTGCAAGATACATTGACTTGAGCGGTGATAAGACTAAGATTGCCTTAGCGAAGGCCTTTGATAACGAGAAGTTGTTTTATCCCTTAGAGAGAAACATTGATGCCATTAACACCATGCATGCCAATCAGCATATCCCTCAGGTCATTGGTGCATTGAGGCTCTATGAGGTATCGGGAGAAGCCCGTTACTATAATATTGCCAAGAACTTTTGGGATATAGCTACGAAGAACCATATCTACAGTATTGGTGGTATAGGTGAAGGCGAGATGTTTAGGCCATCGGCTACAACCAGCCAATACCTAACTGATAAGACCGCTGAAGGTTGTGCTTCATATAACATGCTAAAGCTTACAAAGATGCTCTTTAGACATGAGCCAAACGTTCAACTGATGGACTACTATGAGCGTACCATGCTAAACCATATTGCTGCATCTCTAGAGACAGATGTGCCTAGTGGAGGCTCCACATACTTCATGCCACTGGCTCCTGGATCGGTGCTGGGCTATGACCGCAGTGAGAATTCATGTTGCCATGGAACAGGCTTGGAGAATCATGTGCGCAATCAGGAGGCTTTTTACTTCTTTGAAGAGGGGACTGCTAGTAAGAAAGATTGCTTGTACGTGAACTTGTTCCATAAGAATGCAATAGAGTGGCAAGATAAAGGCATCTTCATAAAGCAGACAGTAGACTTTATCCAAGAACAACGAGCAGTATTTGTTATCGGCGAGGATAGGGCGCTAGATATTAAGCTACGTATCCCGTCTTGGTTAAAGAAAGAGGCATCAATTCGTGTTAACGGAAGATCAATTTCTGGGGCGAAACCTGGCACATACCTGAGCTTGGATCGAGAATGGCTAAAAGGTGATACAATCGAAGTGGAATTACCGTTTGAACTTTCCTTTGAAGCAACGATAGATCAAGCAGATCTTGTGTCGATCACTTACGGTCCATTGGTGATGTCAGCCCTTAGTGATAGCTTTGACTATCTGCTATTGCCAGCTGTGGAGGCATTCAAAAAAGAGATTTATTTTACAGGTAAGACAAGCTTTAGCTACAAAGACATTGAATTTAGATGCCACTACGAAAGTGATGGTAGTCCATATCACATATATTTTAGAATCGAGGCATAAGATGGAAACAAAAACAAAAGCTTTAACGGCTATACAAGGCATACAAGATGAATTGAAGCGCTTAAAGATAGACGCATATATCGTAAGTATGGTTGATGACCACATCAGTGAGTATGTGGCAAACCATTGGAAGCGCATTGCATCCTTGAGTGGCTTTACAGGCTCTGCAGGTACCTTAGTAATTGCTAAAGATCAAGC
>CAYXVJ010000056.1:3587-10327 GCA_964468675.1 uncultured Oscillospiraceae bacterium | reverse complement strand
GCTACTTCATACAGGCAGAAGACGAGCTTAAGGGTAGTGGCATCCAAATGATGAAGGATCGCACGCCAGGTGCAGAAACAATCGATCAGTGGATCTTGCGCCTATATGGCAAAGATGCCAAGCTCGCTGCTGATGGTCGTACGATGTCGATTGCCTTTGCAAGTCATTTAGAGAAGACCTTTAAGGATATCGATTGGTCTTTAGATTTAGTTACAAAAGCTTGGCAAGATAGACCTAAGGATGCCATGAATCTTGTGTTCGAACATGAACTAGAATATACAGGTTTAAGCCGCCAAGCAAAGCTTACTAAATACCGTGAAGCTTTAAAAACAATAGCTGATGCATCACTCTTATCGTCACTAGATGACATCGCCTGGCTCTTAAACATCCGTGGCGGTGATATCGCCTTTAATCCTGTTGTCTATAGCTTCTTATACCTTACTAAGAAGGAAGCCCATCTGTTTATTGAAGAAGAAAAACTAAGTAGTGACATTAGAGCTTTACTAGAAGCTGATGGGATAGAGATACATGCCTATGAGAAGGTCTATGACTATATGCAGCATTTGACTTCTGATTCAGTCAAACGCGTACATTTAGATCCTAGTTACGCCAATATACGCTTGAAAGAAGCTGTATCTGATTCTATAGAGCTCGTAATATCGGCAGCTCCTAGTGTCAAGATGAAGGCTGTTAAAAACGAAACTGAAATCGAAAACTTATGGCAGACTGCAATTACAGAAGGTTTGGCATTGACCCGTTTGTCGAAGTGGATCAAAGAAGAAGCCTTAAACTTAAATGCTAGTGAATTTGAGATCTCCCAAAAGATGAGTGAGCTGAGGCGAGAAGGGGCATTGTATGTTGACGATTCATTCCCCGCTATTGTGGGCTATAACGAGAATGCTGCGATGATGCACTACATTCCAACGCTTGAATCGTCTAGTCGTGTCACAGGTCCTGGTGTGGTCTTAGTAGATACCGGAGGCCACTATCTAGGTGGTACGACGGATGTAACACGCACCTATATCATTGGGGATGCCCCAGAGGAGATGCGGCGAGATTTCACTTATGTATTAAAGGGAAACATTAACTTGTCTCGTGCCGTATTCATGAAGGGGACATCTGGTAATCACTTAGATATTTTAGCCAGGCAGCCTTTATGGGAAGAAGGCCTCGATTATAAATGTGGAACTGGGCATGGTGTGGGCTACTTATTGTCAGTCCATGAAGGACCACAAAGCTTTTCTATGGGTAGTTCTGTCGTTCCTCTAGAACCCGGCATGATTATCACGAACGAACCTGGTGTGTATAAAGAAGGGGAGTATGGGATCAGGCTCGAGAACATGCTCTTGGTCGACCACTATAGACAGACGGAGATTGATACCTTCTACCACTTTAAGCCGATTTCATACTGCCCAATCGATCTGGATGGTGTTGTAGCAGAGCTATTAGAAGACGTTGAACGAACGTGGTTAAATGAGTATCATAAGACTGTATATGAAAAACTAAGTCCCTATCTAAATGAAGAAGAGAAAACTTGGCTTGCACATCATACCCGTGCGATCTAAGCAAAGGAGTATAAAGTGTTGTGACAACGGTAATTTTATATCTTATCGTCGCAGGCGTGCTACTAGGTGGCATCTCTTGGATCGTTGATAAAGAGAGTAGCTATGCTAAGAAGTTTGAAGAAGGGCTCATGATGATGGGTCCTCTTTCGCTCTCTATGACCGGCATCATCTGCTTGTCACCTGTGCTGTCTAAAGTCGCTGCAAAGCTTATTGCCCCGCTCTTCCTTACTATCGGTATTGATCCTGCGATGCTTGGATCCATCTTGCCACTGGATATGGGTGGCTACCATATTGCTATGGAGCTGGCACAATCAGATGTCATCGGACGCTTTGCCGGTATTGTGGCTGCGAGTAGCTTTGGTTGTACCATTGTATTTACCATCCCTGTGGCCATGGGCATGATCGAAACAAGTGATCGGCGCTTGTTCTCACATGGCATCTTACTTGGTTTTGTGACAATTCCTGTAGGGCTCATTGTGGGTGGCAAGATGAGTGGTATGAGTCTATTAGAGATATTCAAGCAAAGCTCATTCATCTTAGTCTTGATACTCTTGATTTTCTTCTTCATGCTCAAAAAAATGGATGCAATTTTAAAGGCTTTTGAAGTCTTGGCTAGAAGCCTAAAACTAATTGCAGTTGTCGGTTTAATTTTAGCTGCTATCAACTTTATTTTAGATGAAACCATCATCCCCGTTATTATGCCTCTAGGTGAAGCGATGGCCGTTGTGGTCTCCATCTGTGTCTTCTTAATGGGCTCTTTGCCGTTATCGGTGCTTTTAATTAGGCTACTAAGACGCCCAATGCAGTGGCTATCCGATCGCTTTCAAATGAACGAGCACAGCATCATCGGCTTACTCATTTCTAGCATCAGCGTTGTTCCAGCCATCCTCATGATCAAGGATATGGATAAGATGGGAAAACTTGTCAATTCAGCGTTCATGGTCTCTAGTGCCAGTGTGTTATCCGCTCACCTAGCCTTTACATCTGCTGTGGAGCCAAGCTTTATACCAGCTTTAGTCTTAAGTAAACTTAGCGGTGGCATAGCTGCAGTACTCATGGCCAGATTCATTGCACCTAAAATCCTAAGTTCTAAAGCGTAAAGTGAGAAAATAAGCTCGTATTTAGAAAAAAGTAGATGCATTACAATTGTATATACCTTACTATGTAGATAGACCTAAATCTCAAAAGTATTCTTGGATTAAACGTTTAAGGAGCGTGAAGATGGATAACAAAATGTTGGATTACAATGTAAGTGAAGATGCAAAGAGCGACAAGGCACGTAAGACTGTTAAGGTAGGCATAATCGGTACAGGGTGGATTGCAGAAGCACACGTTGTAGACTACTTGAAGATGCCTGATGTTGAGATCGTTGCTGCTGCAGATCTCATCCCTGGTAAGGCTAAAGCCTTCTTTGAGAAATTTGGTGTAGATAACGTAAGGTTATATAAAGACCATAAAGAGCTCTTAGATAACGAAGAATTAGATGCAGTCAGTGTTTGTACATACAATAAGACACATGCAGAGTGTACAATCTACGCCCTTGAAAAAGGTGTTCATGTGCTCCTTGAAAAGCCGATGTGTGTCACAACAGAAGAAGCTGTTGCCATTATGAGGGCAGAGAAGGAGAGCGGTAAAATTGTCTCCATTGGTTTCCAACCACGCTTTGATCCGAATATGGTGAAGGTTAAAGACATCGTGCAAAGCGGTGTATTAGGCGATATCTACTACATCCAAACTGGTGGTGGCAGAAGAAAGGGCATTCCTACACCATATGGTACATCCTTCATTGAGAAAGATACAGGTGGTATTGGCGCAATGGGTGATATCGGTTGCTATTCACTCGACATGGTCTTAAATGCCATTGGCTATCCGAAGCCCTTAACTGTAAGTGGTTACACCTCGAACTTCTTTGGTACAAATCCTGAATACTACACAGCTAGTGGTAAACCTGCAGAGTATGCAGAACTATTTGGTGTAGAAGATTTTGCTGCAGGCTTTGTTCGCTTGGATGGTGGGATAATATTAGACTTTAGGATTGCTTGGGCCATGCATTTAGATACGCCAGGCGATACCATCATCATGGGTAAGAAGGGATCCTTACGTATTCCATCTACAGAAGGTTGGAGTGGATCCATTGGTGGTGAGATGACGATCTACAGTGAGGTAGCCGGTTCTCAAGTAGAGACGAAAATCCCTATCCTGGAGGCTAAGGAATCTAGTTTCTATAAGAAATTAAGGCTTTTCGTGGACGCCGTCCAAGAGGGAGGCAAAGCCCCTGTACCAACAAGTGAGATTTTGTACAATCAGGCCATCATCGACGGCATCATCACTTCTGCCAAACTTGGTCACGAGATCAAGATTGAGATACCAGAGATCTAATATCTATTAAACTTAAACTAGCTTAGGCTTAAGACGAAATAGAGGGTAGGAAGACAATCTTCCTACCCTCTGGTGTTCTAGGCTCAAGCTTTAATATGAAACTTTCTTTTTAAGATCAAGTTTATGCTTTACGGATCCAAACGGTCATTTCACCTGGTTTACGGTTAGCCCAGTAGGCATATGGGATGAAGGTGAGCGTTGTGTCCTGATGGACTTTTTCTGATTCCTCCTGATCGATAGTCTGGTATAGGTTTTTCAAATCCCAATTTGGGAATTCCTCTTTAAAACCAGGCACTTCAAAAGCAAGGTATTCACCTAGGTCATCTCGTTTAACTGTCTTAATGCCACCATCTGCTAGTGCATCCTTGATGTTGACTAGAAGCGACTTCATATTCGCTTGGTTGTCGACTTCCTCTAAGCAATAGACGAGTGGGCCATAGCTAAAGGCGACTAGACCACGGTCACTTCTGACTTCAGGATGAGCAATGTTAAATCTTGGTTTTATATCAAGTTCAATCGTTAATGTACTGTCGCCTGCTTCAAGATCGATGTAGACAAAGCCATTTTGGGCAGTCTTGTCCTTACCATTGATTTTGATGGTTTTACTCCAAGCTGGTTTACGGATGGCAAATCTAAAGGGGACAGGACTTGTAAGCTTGGTTTCAAGTATGTTATCCCATGGGTATGAGCCCTTTAACTCAACTTCTACTTCTTGGCCGTTTAGGTCCAATGTAGACTTGTTTGCGATGAACTGTTGGAGGTAGATGGTATCTTCATCAATGCCGTAAATGTATTGGCCGAGGCTAGCTAAGGTGCGAGCTACGTTTGGTGGGCAGCAGGCACAACCAAACCATGGTTGACGAACTGGTTTGACCGCTTCTCTTGCAGTGTGAGGAATGAGGTTATGTGGCCATACTTGCATGGGGTTAACGTAGAAGAAGCTCTTACCATCTTGTGCGATACCAGATAGAACGGTGTTGTATAGTGCACGCTCTACTGTGTCATGGTAATGTCCTTCACGTTTAACTTGGCCCAATCTTAAGGCGAATAGAGCAAGGCCAATCGATGCACAGGTTTCCGAATAGTTCGCATCGTTATCCAGATCATAGTCGACTGAGAAGCGCTCCAGTGTGCAGGACTGACCAATGCCTCCGGTGATGTACATTTGCTTTTCTACAATGTTGTCATAGAGTCTGTCAGCTGCAGCTAAAAGCTCTTCGTCGTTTGTGGCAGTGGCTACATCGACCATACCGGAGTAGAGGTAGACTGCACGAACAGAGTGGCCTTCAGCAACATTCATGTCACGAACAGGCATATTGGCTTGGTGGTATTCCAAAATAGGTTTATGGTGCTTATTGCCGTAGAAGTCAAAGTAATCTTTTGCTGCACGCTCTTCCATGAAGTAATTTGGTTCTTGACCGCGCTCATCGATGAAGAACTTGGCAAGTTTCAGGTAACGGTCTTGTCCTGTGACCTTCCACAATTTGACGAGGGCTAGTTCAATTTCTTCGTGGCCTGGGTAGCCTTTGATTTGTCCTTCATCTGTACCGAAGACTTCACAGATTAAATCCGTAAACTTGCAGATGATATCCAATAGCCTTGTCTTACCTGTACCTTCATAGTACGCGACTGCAGCTTCAATAAAGTGACCTGCAACATAAAGCTCATGACAATCTGCAAGGTTCTTCCAGCGAGCATGGGGTGCCTTTAATTGGAAATAAGTGTTTAAGTAACCATCGTCTTCTTGGGCTTGGCCAATTAGTTCGATGAGATCATCAGCTTGTGCTTCTAACTCTTTATTGGGTTCATGGGCTAGGCTATAGCCTACCGCTTCAAGCCATTTTGCAGCATCTGAGTCTTGGAAGACAAAACCGTGGAATGTACCTTCTTTTAGGCCGGCTGCAATTTTAAAGTTTTCAACACTGTGGCTAGGTGCCGCATCTTCTAATTCATCGTTTAATGCTGCCCATTGATAAGGCAAGATGGCGGATTGGACGAGCTTCGTATAGCGGTTAAAGAAATTATCATCAATGCTGACGTGCTCTAGTTTAGCTGGCTGTAAGGTTTGAAATTGTTTCATTTCATTTGAACTTGTCATATCAATCTCCTATAACTTGTATGTCACTTAGTATTGCTGTGACGACTGGATATGCTTAAAAGCCTTGTTCTTAGCACTACCATTTTAGCAAAGGATGGTGTACTAGCTAAGCCAAGTTCAGAAGAATTCGATATTAAGTTGTCTGTTTAGATAAGATTCGATCTTGATCGATCCATTTAATGATGCCATTTCTATTTTTTGGAATTTGGATTTTTAGAAGGGTAGTGTTCTTATTTATGCCCAAAGCTTTCGAGAAGATGAATCGTTTACAGTTTATTTTCGATATTGGATCAAAAATGATCGGAACTGACTTATTTTAGGCAGCAATTAGTGTTAAAATATCGATATTAATATCTCTTATCAAGGAGGATCCTATGTCAAATCGTATTGTATTGAATCGTCTGTCTTATCACGGGAGAGGTTCAGTTCTAGAAATTCCAGGGGAAGTAAAAAAGCAAGGCTTTAGTAAAGCTTTCTTTTGTGTAGATCCAGATCTCTTGAAACTTGGTATTGCCAAGAATGTGACGGATGTTTTGGATGGAGCTGCTTTGGCTTACCATAGCTTCTCTGATTTTAAAGCGAACCCTACCATTGAGAACGTAAAACAAGGTGTAGAAGCATATAAAGCAAATGACTGTGATTACATCATCGCTCTAGGTGGTGGTAGCTGTATGGATGCTGCTAAGGGTATGTGGTTA
>CAYXVJ010000056.1:0-3577 GCA_964468675.1 uncultured Oscillospiraceae bacterium | reverse complement strand
GCGCGATCGATACAGCGAAAGCCGTCGGCATCATCATCAATAACCCAGAGTTTAGTGATGTGCGTAGCTTAGAAGGTGTGGCAGATACGAAGAATAAGTGTGTCTATACCATCGCCATCCCAACAACTGCTGGAACCGCTGCTGAAGTCACCATTAACTACGTCATTACAGATGTAGAGAAAAACCGTAAATTCGTCTGTGTAGACGTAAATGATATTCCTGATATAGCCATTGTAGATGCAGACCTCATGGATAGTATGCCAAAGAGCTTGACCGCAGCTACTGGTATGGATGCATTGACCCACGCCATTGAAGGTTACATCACCAAAGCTGCATGGGAAATGACGGATATGTTCCACTTAAAGGCAATCGAAATGATCGCCTCATCACTTCGTGATTCCGTAAACGGTGACTTGGATGCAAGAGATCGTATGAGCCAAGCTCAATACATTGCAGGCATGGGCTTCTCAAACGTAGGCTTAGGTATTGTCCACTCCATGGCCCATACTCTAGGTGCCTTGTATGACACGCCTCACGGAGTAGCAAATGCCATCTTACTGCCAACTGTAATGGCCTATAACGCCGATGCAACTGGTGAGAAGTACCGCGATATCGCGCGTGCTATGGGCGTAGAGGGTACAGATCAGATGACAGAAGATTTGTATCGCAAGGCTGCAGTAGATGCCGTTAGACAATTATCCATTGATGTTGGTATTCCGACAGATTTGAAAGATATCGTGGATGAAAAGGATTTAGACTTCCTATCAGAAAGTGCCTTTGACGATGCATGCCGTCCAGGTAACCCAAAGGATACAAGTCCAGAAGAGATTAAAGAACTCTTCATCAGCTTACTATAAAGTTTTTCCCCTTAAAGGTGCAAGAGCTCGTGTGGATCGTTTTGTCCATGCGAGTTTTTGCCTTGCAGAAAAGGAAATAGCCATATATGCTAGGTACGACTATGCTAAAGAGATTTGGAGACCGCTATGTTTGATTCTAAACAGTATCCTCACTATATAGATAAGATTCATCCGAACAGTGACTACCACCATGGACAGATACTGCCCGCTAAAGGTGTAAAAAACGTTCAAGTTGCGCGTGCCAATAGAACGGCTATTGATGGCGACGATGGCAGCCACACAACATATAAGCATGCAGCAGATCTAGCTTATTTCAAAGGGCATTTTTATGTCCACTATCTGGTTAATCCTTCTGACGAACACACAGAACCAGGCTTTTCAATCTTAGCAAGATCTAAAAATGGGAGAGACTGGAACGAGTTTCAAGTATCTTTTCCTGTGTATACAATGCCTACTTGTTCCATCAAGGACTATAAAGGTGATACACACCACTTAGGTCCACATATAGATGTGTACATGCATCAGCGCATGAGCTTCTATCAGTCACCATCGTCTAAGCGCATGCTTGTCTCAGGCTTTTATGGCTGGTCACCTGAACCATGGATGACGAACTGGGATCGCTACGGAATCGGACGTGTTGTACGTGAATTATGTGAAGACGGTAGCTTAGGTCCGATATACTTCATACGTCCTAACTGGCAAGCGGGCTGGTCTGAAGAACAGTTGAACTATCCGTTATATACGAAGTCAGATGACGAGTCTTTTGTCGAACTTTGTGATGAACTCTTAGGAAACAAGCTCTATACCCAGCAGTGGGCAGAGGAGACGGGTGACCTAGATGACTTGATCCAAATCAAGCATCCTGAACAAGGGACGTATCAGGCATTCACCTGGTATTCCTTGAATCAAGATAATATTATCGGGCTTTGGAAACATGCCTTGGTCTCAAGATCAAACGATGGAGGGAAGAGTTGGTCTACGCCAGAGCGTTCCCCATCACTTGTTATGAGTGGTGCTAAGGTTTGGGCTGAACAGACGAAGGATAAACGCTTCGCCATGGTCTATAACCCGACCTTAGAGACACAACACCGCTATCCTTTATGTGTGACCACGTCCCGTGATGGTCTAGCATTCTCTAAGATGCGTTTAGTGCATGGCGAAGTACCGGATATGCGCTTTAAAGGCTTTTGGAAAGACATGGGCCCGCAATATATTCGTGGCATTTCAGAAGGAAATGATCTATCTTCAGATCCCAACATGTGGCTGACTTATTCTGTTAATAAGGAAGATATATGGATTGCATCTGTCCCGACTCCAATCGAAGACGAGACCAATACCTTGATCGATGAATGCTTTACTGATACTAAGGTGCTTGACCATTGGAACGTATATTCACCGAAGTGGGCACCGGTTCGTTTAGAGATGGCAGATGAAAGACAAGTGCTTCGTTTAAGAGATTTCGATCCTTACGACTATGCAAGGGTGATGCGTATGTTAAAGCCTGGCTCTAAAAAAGAGATTGAACTCACGGTAAACTTGCATCAAGTTGAAAACACAAACTTACAAATTGAACTCTTAGATGAAAAAGGTATTGTAGCGATCAGGCTCGTCTTTAGACCGGATGGTAAACTCTACGTTCGTACTGTAACTGAAATCGAGTTGATGCCCTATGAAGCCCATACCGTGTATACCATCGGTTTGAGATTCGATTGTGAAGACTTGCGCTATACCTTATCCATTAACGGTAAGGATGTATTGGATGAAGAGGGACTAGCAAAGAAGCATTTGTTTATGGCAGCGGTCAATGAGGTAGCTTACTTATCCATACGTACAGGGGATCAAAGGCAGGCAAAGTCTTTGGATTACGATCCTGAAGGTAAACCTGAAGTGCCACTTATTGGTGCTGATATTCGGGCTGAGGAAGCCATTTACGATATCCATCGTTTCTATGCTAAGGATATATAAAATAGAAAAGAACTGACCTACTAGACCATATGTCTTTAGCTGTGCTATATTGGATCCAACAGGACTCCCCGCACCTCTTGGTAAAGTGTATAACTTTACTGATGTGTCCCAGGGGAGATGTTTTTTGTCTAAAATTTGATAAACAAATAGATGCCCAGCACCTACTGTATATGCTGAGCATCCATTTGTGAAAAAAGCTCGAAAATTATTCTTTTAGTGAACCGATCATGACGCCTGATACGAAGTACTTTTGTATGAAGGGGTAGATCACGAGGATCGGTACGGTAGATACGATAATCGTACAGTATTTTACGAGCATCCTAAAACGCTCTTGGCCTGTTTGGCCTACTGAACCTACCTGTGTCATTGAGCTTGTATCGTTCTTCAATAAGATGTCTCTTAAGACCAATTGTATCGGCCATTTGGTACGGTCGTTTAAGAAGATGGATGGGTTAAACCATTCATTCCAGAAGCGAACCGCATAGAATAAGGTAATTACTGAAATGGTTGCTTTAGAGACGGGTAAGACGATCTGCCAGACGATGCGCCAGTGGCTTGCACCATCTATGGTTGCCGATTCGATTAAGGATTCAGAGACGCCCGCAAAGGAAGTTCTTAACACAATTAAGTTCCAAGTGTTTACCATAATCGGTAAGATGATAGACCAGCGTGTATCTAAAAGCTTCATATTATTCACTAAGATGTAAAAGGGGATCAGACCGCCTTGGAAATACATGGTGAATAAAATTATCCCT
>CAYXVJ010000055.1:2926-12587 GCA_964468675.1 uncultured Oscillospiraceae bacterium | reverse complement strand
CGGATGAAACCGCGTTCAAAATCACTGTGGATCTTACCAGCTGCTTGTGGTGCTTTCGTACCCTCTGTGATGGTCCATGCGCGTACCTCTTTAGGACCAGCAGTGAGATAAGAGATTAAGCCCAATAGCTTATAGCCAGCATGGATGATTTGATCCAAACCAGACTCCTTAATGCCTAAGTCATCTAAAAATACTTCTTTTTCGTCATCGTCTAAGCTTGAGATTTCTTCTTCTATCTTCGCGCTGATCATAACGGTTTCTGCAAATTCAGTCTTGGCGTGTGCTTTGACTGCTTGTACTTCAAGATTGTCATCTGTATTCGTAATTTCATCTTCAGCTACATTAGCTACATACAAAATAGGTTTTGCCGTTAAGAGATTGAATTCACCGGTTTCTTCAAGGAGGGCTTGTTCCTCATCAGTAATGTTTAATATGCGAGCAGACTTACCTGCTTCAAGCACTTCTTTAATGCGCTCTAAGATATCTACATGCCTCAAGAAGTGTTTATCACCTTTAGCTTGCTTAAGCACTTTATCGTATCTACGGTCGACATACTCCATGTCTGAGAAGATCAATTCTAAATTGATCGTTTCAATATCGCGAAGTGCATTGATTGCACCATCGACATGAATGACGTTGGGGTCATTGAAGCAGCGTACCACGTGTACGATCGCATCAACCTCACGGATGTTCGCTAAGAACTTATTGCCTAAACCTTCACCTTTACTTGCACCAGCAATTAAACCTGCAATATCCACAAACTCTATGACTGCAGGTAAGATACGTTCTGAGTTATGTATCGTCTGTAGCTTAGCCAGTCTCTCATCTGGAACTGCGACAACACCTACGTTTGGTTCAATCGTGGTGTATGGGTAGTTCGCTGACTCAGCACCGGCTCTGGTAATGGCATTAAATAAGGTACTTTTACCGACATTTGGCAAGCCAACAATTCCTAATTTCAATTAATATTCCTTCTTTCATGACTTTTCACAAGATTGTATTCTATCACTTTTCTACAATTGCTGTCATCTCTATGTGTCTACTTTTCGATAGTAAGCGAATCTTTTGTTTAAATTTTGTGGATGCACAGTTAATTTCTAGCTATAAACTGATTGAAGTCAGCTCTAGTTCTGCTTTTATTGCATACAAATTACGAGCGACAAGCTTCAATGTAGTGTTTTAAAACTGAGTAGACATGTTTATTTCAAGCTGGAGGGAGATGTATCTGTGCCAAATAAGATTAGAACAGACGAAGCATTAAAAGCTTATATCATTCTATCGAATTTAAATTGCCATTACATCATAAAAAATGATGCAATCAAGAAGATCATTAAGCAGGATAGTTTTAATAGCTTGCATCGCTTCTCCAAAAGAGAGCTTGTCCATAGGTTAAAGCTACCCGATACAAAACTAGATCTTTTCGATCGACTCTACCGTGACAGCTTAAGCCCAGATGCATTAAATAGGACCGTGGAAAAAATCCGATCTATGGATATAGATGTACTACTAAGAGAAGATACTTCGTATCCGCTATCCTTAGAACATATCGATACACCACCAGAGATTTTATGGCTTCTGGGCGAAGATAAGGTGGAGGTATTGAAAGCACCACAAATGACCATAATTGGGACTAGGCAGCCAACAGCGTATGGCCTTCAACTTGCTAAGGAAGTCTCTGCATACCTTGCTGCACACGGCATATGTGTTGTATCAGGCATGGCTCTAGGCATCGATGGTATGGCTCATCTTGCGGCCTTAGATCAAGGTGGAAGTACCATTGCCGTATTGGGCTCAGGCGTGGACGTGGTGTATCCTAAGCGGCATTTAGGGATATACCAAAGAATCCAGAAGCAAGGTCTAGTCTTATCTGAATATCCACCCGGTATGAAGGCTTTGCCTAGACACTTTCCGGTACGCAACCGTTTACTAGCAGGTTTAGGAGACGTGACAATTGTGATTGAATCCACCTTAAGGAGCGGTACCTTGATTACTTGTGACTTTGCCTTAGAATTTGGCAAGGATGTTTTAGCCGTACCTGGAAGCATCTACTCAGAGCAAAGTAAGGGAACAAATAAACTCATTAGAGAGGGAGCAAGGCCTTTGTTATCAGCAGAGGATCTAGACGAACTCATTGCTTTAAGTCATTTTAGAAGAGTACTTGAAGAATAACGTTTAATTGTCTTAAAGGACTTAAAATGGTATTTGTTCGAGTATTAAATATTGGCTTAGCAAAGTGGAAGGATTTGCCAAAGGCTTTTCTTCTCGTGTAGTATGTTTTGACAAGACCTACATGAATCAGTATATAATGAATGACAAATGTAGAACAATGATTCGGGATCTTAATTGTCCCAACATCAAGTAAGGAAGAATTGTAATGGGATCAACGCTAGTTATCGTAGAGTCACCAGCTAAAGGTAAGACCATTGGCCGTTATCTTGGCTCTGACTACCGAATTGCAGCTTCAGTAGGTCATATCAGAGATCTACCTTCATCCACCATGGGTGTAGATATAGAAAATGATTTTAAGCCCCGATATATCAATATGAAGGGTAAAGATAAGGTTATACGCGAATTAAAAGAGAGAGCTAAACATGCAGACCATGTGCTCATCGCAACTGACCCGGACCGTGAAGGTGAAGCAATTGCTTGGCATATCGCAAATGTATTGAAAATCGATCCAAGTACGCCTTGTCGCGTCAGCTTTAATGAAATCACTAAGAAGGCTGTCCAAGAAGCGGTGCAAAAACCGCGTCCAATTGATATGGATTTGGTCAATGCTCAACAGGCTCGTCGTATCCTCGATCGTCTAGTGGGCTATTCACTCAGTCCTCTATTATGGAAGAAAGTAAGGACAGGTCTATCTGCTGGACGCGTTCAATCGGTTGCTGTTCGCATGGTTGTTGACCGCGAACGTGAGATTGATGCCTTTGTACCTGAAGAGTACTGGACCATTACCTTAATGCTTGCTACAGAACAAAATGAAACGTTTAAAGCAAGGTATGAAGGTATATTAAACCCAGATAAAAATAATAAGTTTGAACGCGTACGGCTATTAAATAAAGAAATGGCCGATAAAGTGCTTGCCAATATAAAAGGACAAAAGCTCTTGGTGCATACCATCAAGGATGGTAAGAGAAAGAGAAACCCAAGTGCTCCGTTTACCACCTCCACCTTGCAGCAAGAAGCAGGGCGTAGGCTAGGTTTTACCTCACGAAGAACCATGTCCGTGGCACAGCAGCTCTATGAAGGTATTGATTTGCCTGGTATTGGAGCAACGGCGCTCGTGACTTATATCCGTACCGACTCTGTTCGTATCTCACCGGATGCATTGACTGCAGCTCGTGATTTAATTGAAAAAGATTACGGTAAAGATTATCTGCCTAAAACGCAAAAACAATACAAAAATAAAAATGCATCACAAGATGCCCATGAAGCGATCAGGCCTTCTCAATTTGATCAGTCACCAGATAGCTTACGAAATGTGCTAAGCAACGATCAGTATCGCTTATACAAGCTGATTTGGGAGCGCTTCTTAGCTTCACAAATGGCTCCTGCAGAAATTGACACCTTAACCGTGGACACAACTGTTAATGGCGAGCTATTTCGTTCAAGAGGTGAGCGCATCATTTTCCCTGGTTTCTTAAAGGCTTACGAGGACGTCAAAGTCGATAAAGACGAGTTACCAGATAAGGATGTTGAGCCTGAAGATGGCAAGGAACAAATTCCAAAGCTGTCGGTAGGTGAATCGCTTGACAATAAAAAGACCTTACCTGAACAAAAATTTACCAATCCTCCACCACGCTATACTGAAGCTTCCTTGATTAAAGCTATGGAAGAAGAGGGGATAGGAAGACCGTCTACGTACTCACCGACCATCTCGACGATTTTAAATCGTAACTATATTGAAAAAGAACAGCGTCAACTAAAACCGACGAATCTAGGCATCGTCATTACCGATTTACTCCAAGAGAACATCAGTGACGTCGTCAACCTAAGCTTTACTGCTGGCATGGAAAATAAGCTCGATACAGTCGAACAAGGAGAGAGTTACTGGGTAGATGTCTTAAGAGAATTTTATCCAGACTTCCATAAGGCCGTGACCAAGGCAGAAGAGGAAGTAGAACGTGTCCAATTACCTGTAGTGAAGACAGGTGAAGCATGTCCAAAGTGTGGCGGTGACCTGGTTATTAAAGAAGGACGCTATGGTAAGTTCATTGCTTGTAGTAACTTCCCTGAGTGTGACCATACGGCATCTATTGAAGAAAAAGTCGATGCTCATTGTCCGCTATGCGGTTCCAATGTAGTGGGTAGGAAATCCAGACGTGGCAGCATGTTTTATGTCTGTGACAAGAAAGGCAAGAACCCTGAATGTGAATTCATCAGCTGGGATATACCCATTGATAACTCAGCATGTGAGACTTGTGGTAGCTATATGGTCTTAAAACGATACCGTGGACAGACCAATCAGCGTTGTTCTAATAGCGAATGTCCGACCAATGCCAAGTATAAGCGCAAGAAGAAAACGGATAAGGTAGAAGAGACTTCAAAAGAAGAAACTGGAGCTGCCACTCAAGATGAAACAAAGGCTAAAGATAAGAAGGCTAAATAAGTATGAAGCAAAATGTCACCATAATTGGTGCAGGCTTAGCTGGAGCTGAAGCAGCTTGGCAACTCCTGCGCCTTGGTATAAATGTTACCTTAATTGATATGAAACCGAAGGCTAAAACACCAGCACATCATGGAGATGGCTTTGCTGAACTTGTTTGCACAAACTCGCTTCGGTCCAACCGCTTAGAAAATGCCTCAGGTCTTTTAAAAGAAGAGATGAGGCGCTTGGATTCTTTAATCTTACGTGCAGCAGAAGCAACCAAGACACCTGCTGGTGGAGCTTTGGCCGTCGATCGTGATGCATTTTCCAAATACATCACAGATTTTTTAATGACACAAGAAGGTTTTACTTTTAAATCCGAGACCGTATCCAAGTTACCTGACGAAAGCGAAGGCATCGTCATTTTGGCGACTGGTCCCTTGACGCAAGGCGGCCTATTTGAGGATATACGCGCTCATTTAGGCATGGACGAATTACATTTCTTTGATGCAGCTGCACCAATTGTAGAATACGATTCCATTAATATGGACATTGCCTTCAAGCAATCTCGTTACGATAAAGATGGGGCTGATTACATCAATTGCCCAATGAATGAAGAAGAGTATGAACGTTTTTATAACGCACTCATAGAAGCTGAACTAGCCCCTGTAGAGCAGTTTGAAAAGGAAATTGTTTTCGAAGGCTGTATGCCTATTGAGACCATGGCCAAACGTGGACCAGAAACCATGCGCTTTGGTCCTTTAAAACCCAAAGGTTTAAGGGATCCAAGAACTGGGACAAGGCCTCATGCAGTCGTTCAACTGCGTCAAGATAACAGATCCGCTAGCATGTTTAACATCGTAGGTTTTCAAACACGTCTAAAGTGGGGCGAGCAAAAACGAATTATTCAAATGATTCCTGGTCTTGAGGAAGCTGAATTTTACCGCTACGGCGTGATGCATAGAAATACGTTCTTACGTTCACCGGGTTTAATTGAGCCCACTTATAGATTAATCAAGCACCCTCATATCTTTATTGCAGGTCAGATATCAGGTGTAGAAGGTTATGTACCTTCTGCTTCATCTGGTTTGATTGCCGGTCGCAATGCAGCACGTCTTGCTAAAGGGGAGGCAGCTGACTTCATCTTAAGTGACAAGACCATGATGGGGAGCTTGGCTCATTATGTCTCAGATCCTACGATAGAAGACTTCCAACCAATGAATGCTAACTTCGGTATTATCAGACCCTTGCCTGAAGGTGAACTTCAAGTTCGAGGTAAAAGGGGAAAAGCATTAAAAATAGAGAAGTATGTTGAGCGCAGTTTAGCTGAGATTGAATTGCACAGATAGTTTTCTTGCAATTGTTCATAAACTGTTGACGTTTACCCTTGGCGTTTCAACAAGATTACACATATAATTGAAGGGTAATTTTGATTTAGTCGAAAAGAGGTTTAATTTAGCTATGGCTGGTATTTTTGGTTTCTTTGATTATACAAAGGAAGGTCCAGGTGTTGATCCTGATGGACCAGAGAGAGGTCCCTTTGCAAAGTTTTTTGGTGTCTTGGGACGTAAGTTCTGGAAGATCGTCACGATTAACTTGTTTTATATCGTAACGAATCTGCCTGCAATTATCGTGGCATTTTTCGTGAGCACGATTGTTATGACTGCTGTTTTCCCAGGTTTATCCATGGAGACACTCAATGAACTGTGGGATCCTTCGATGTTAGGTGAGGGACAGACAGCTGAACAGCTATCGGCAACCATACTGCTAGGCTTAAACTTTTTAGTCGCAGCAACAGCTGTTGGTCTAGGCTTTGTTGTTGTTGGTCCATCACATGCCGGTGCAACTTATCTTTTACGAAACTATTCCAGAGAAGAACATGCTTTTGTGTGGTCTGATTTCTGGGAACATGCCAAGAAGAACTGGAAGCAATCCACTGTTCTTTCCGTGATTACTACTGTCTTGTTTATAGCCGTTCCTGTAGCCATACGCTTTTATACAGAAGCAATCAGCAATCCACTCTTTAGAACTTTGATGAATACCTTGCTGATTATTATGTTCATCACGATAGCTGTTATGATTATGTATGCTTATCAGATGATGATCACGTTTGAACTGACATTGAGACAAGTGATCAAGAACTCATGGTTATTCTTTGTTTTAAGACTACCCTTCAACTTAGGTATTTTACTGGCCCAACTGGTTATTATTTTAGTCATTCCCTTTGCTCTATTCTTCTTCTTAACGAGCCTTGGCATGATTATCACGATCTTTTATTTCCTTTTATTTGCCTTTGCAGGAAACTTGTTACTGGTCAATTTCTTTATCAACCGTCAATTAAAGCGCTTTATGATCGATCCTATGCTTGAAGAAGAGGAGGAAGCATTGGAAGCAGATTATGACTACGACTACGATTATGATGAAGTAGATGAGGAAGATGAAGAGGAAGAGGATTCGCGTGAACACTCGTCCGACCGTGACGACAGGCGAGAGCCAGAACCAGCGTACTAACAAACATTGATCCAGTTAAAAACAGCGCCTATCAATTTGATAAGCGCTGTTTTTTAAGTTCTAGTTCAATTTAGAATAGATCCTTCATGGAGTACAAGCCCTTGTCTTGTTTGATAATGAAGCTTGCTGCATGAATGGCTCCATCTGCGAACACTTCTCTAGATAAAGCACTGTGCTTTAAAGTGATGACTTCGCCATTACCGGCAAAATAGATATCGTGCTCACCTACAATGTTGCCGCCACGGATTGCAGATAGGCCGATTTCTGCTTGAGGCCTTGCTGTATCCCTTTTGCTTCTATCGTAGACATAGTCTAAGTTGTCTTTGCTAAGAAGTTTTTCTCTTATAGCATCAGCAAGTAGCAGTGCTGTACCAGAAGGAGCGTCTTTTTTTCTGCGGTGATGCGCTTCGACAATCTCAATATCGAAATCTGGATATAAAACATCAGCTGCAATTTGAGCTAAATGAGCGAGCAGGTTAACACCCAAAGACATGTTTGCTGAACGAAACACTGCGATTTCTTTGGCGCAGTCTACAATCAAATCCTCTTGTGCTTCGTTAAAGCCAGTTGTTGCTAAAACCATGGGTTTAGATCTTGCTTTACAAAGTTTGATGATTTCATTTAATAAAGCTGGGTTTGAAAAGTCAATTAAAACGTCAAAGTCTTCAGTGACTTCATCTGCAGTCCTGTAAAGAGGGAAGTCTTGTGTTTCTTGCTCATCGGTTTTAATGCCAAATCCGGCTACAATTTCAAATGCCTTGCTTCGTTTTACTGCGAGTATCACTTCTCGTCCCATGTGGCCAGTCGCACCGGCTAAGAAAATCTTGAACATTGGCTATAACTCCTTAGTTGATAAATCCGTTTTGTATAAGTACATTTCTTAACGTTTCAGTTTTCTTCTCGTCGAGTGAGACGAGAGGCAATCTAGGTTCACCAATTGCCTTACCCATTAAGTTTAAGGCTGCTTTGACAGGGATCGGGTTCACATCGATGAAGCAAGCGTTGATTAAATCCATCAGCTCAATTTGCATCTTAGCGGCCAATTGTATATCGCCATCGAGCCAGGCCTTGGTCATGTCGACCATTTGTCTAGGCGCAACATTTGATGTAACTGAGATGACACCTAAGCCGCCAAGTGACATCATCGGGATGACAAGACCATCTTCTCCAGAGTAGTGGGCATAAGCATCGCCACAAAGCCTTCTTGTTTCTGCAACCTGATTCAAATTGCATTCTTTAATGCCAACAATGTGTTCTATGGAAGCCAATTTATAGTATGTTTCTGGTTCAATATTCATTGCCGTTCTGGAAGGAACATTATATAAAATAAGAGGTACATCAACAGCAGCAGCTGTTGCTTTAAAATGTTGGACTAAGCCTTCTTGATTTGTTTTGTTGTAGTAAGGTGTTACGAGTAAGAGGGCATCTGCACCAACTTGTACTGCAGCTTTAGAGAGTTCGATACCATGTTCTGTATCGTTACTGCCTGTGCCAGCAATAAGGGGAACACGGCCGTTGATGAAGTGTTTGGCTTGGCGTATGAGTTCAATATGCTCCTCATCAGGCATGGTAGACGCTTCACCTGTGGTTCCGGCAATGACTAGCGCATTGATCCCACAGTCGATTTGCTCATTGATTAATCTTTCTAATGCATCGTAATCGATACCTTCTTTTGAAAAAGGTGTGACTAAAGCGCTTGCTGTTCCTCTAAATATCTCAGTTTTCATCTTTGTTTTCGCCAGTTTATCTACTTAATAGTTTGGCTACTCCTCCCTTGGACTAATGAAGTTCAAAATAATTATAACCCAAGAAGGATCTACTCGGCGTCAATCTGCTATACTCAACTATAAAATAAATGTATAATACTTGCTCGGAGAAACGAAGATAGATGAAAAAATCGGAATTTTACTATGATTTACCAGAAGAGTTAATTGCCCAGCATCCAAGTCCGAAACGGGATGCGAGTCGTTTGCTTCATCTGGATTCAAAAGGCCATACCATTGATGGTCAATTTAAAGATATATTGAATTTACTACATAAAGGGGACTTGCTCGTCTTAAACGACACCAAAGTTATACCCGCGCGTTTGATTGGTGTGAAGACAGACAGTGGCATCGCAGTTGAATTTTTACTCTTGAAGCGCTTAAGTGAAGACTTATGGGAAGTAATGGTGAGACCTGGTAGGCGCCTTCGAGAAGGTGCTAAAGTCGACTTTTTGCCTGGTCGTTTATCAGCAGAGATTGTAGATATACTGCCTGGGGGCAATCGCAAAGTTCGCTTTGAATTTACTGGTATTTGGGAAGAGGTATTACTTGAAGCTGGCTCCATGCCTTTGCCACCATACATCCATGAACAATTAGAAGATAAAGAGCGTTACCAAACCGTCTATGCGAACAAAGATGGGTCTAGTGCTGCGCCCACAGCAGGCCTACACTTCACCAATGAAGTTTTGGATCAGATAGAAGCAAACGGTGTAGAGATTGCTTATTTGACACTTCATGTTGGGCTTGGTACCTTCAGACCTGTAAAAGAAGAAAACATTACAGACCATCCGATGCATAG
>CAYXVJ010000055.1:0-2916 GCA_964468675.1 uncultured Oscillospiraceae bacterium | reverse complement strand
TATTATGAAGTCTCATCTTTATGTGCAGAACAAATCAATAGAGCAAGAAAAGAAGGAAGACGCATACTCTCTGTTGGCACCACATCTACACGTGTCCTAGAAACCATTGCTAATTCAGGTGAGATCAAAGCGTGTAGTGGATGGACTGATATATTCATTTACCCTGGTTATGAATTTAAATTGGTGGATGCATTGCTCACAAACTTCCATCTACCAGAATCCACCTTAATTATGCTGGTATCTGCATTTGCAGGTCAAAAAGAAACATTAAACGCGTATAAGCATGCCGTTCAAGAACGCTATCGCTTCTTTAGTTTTGGTGATGCAATGTTTATTGAACGTAAGGAGAGAATATGACAAGTCAAGATAAAAAGAAGCTTGTAAACGAAGAGAAGAAGATGGATCCAAGGCCACTAGACTCCTGGCCTGTTCGCTATGAACTTGTACATGAATGCAAGCAGACGGGTGCTAGGCGTGGTATTGTCCATACCCAAAGGGGATCGTTTGAGACACCCGCTTTCATGCCGGTTGGTACGCAAGCGACTGTTAAGGGCATGTCACCTGATGAGTTAAAATCGATGGGCGCTGGCATCATCTTATCGAATACTTACCATCTATGGATGAGACCTGGTCCTGATATTGTTGCGAATGCAGGTGGCTTACACAAGTTTATGAATTGGGATCGTCCTGTTTTAACGGACAGTGGTGGTTTCCAGGTATTTAGCTTTAGTGAGAACAGAAACATCACTGAAGAAGGGGTGCATTTTAGATCCCATATTGATGGATCTAAGCATCTTTTAACACCTGAAAAATCTATAGATATCCAAAATAAACTCGGTGCGGACATCATCATGGCTTTTGATGAGTGTTCTCCTTTCCCTGCCGATCACAATTATATCGATCATTCATCAACAAGAACGGCTAGATGGATGGAGCGTTGTATCAAAGCTCATAAGAGAGAAGACCAAGCACTCTTTGGCATTATTCAAGGGGGCATGTATCCTGACTTAAGAGCTAGGAGCACAAGAGAGATCACCGCCTTTGACTTGCCAGGCTATGCTTTAGGTGGCCTGTCTGTCGGTGAGCCGATTGAATTAATGCTCGCTATGTTAGAAGCATCGGTCCATTTGATGCCTAAAGATAAGCCACGCTATTTAATGGGGGTAGGCTCACCTGATTATTTAATTGAGAGCTCCATTCGTGGTATGGATATGTTTGATTGTGTTTTGCCAACACGTATTGGTCGTAACGGCACAGTCTTAACCAGAAAAGGTAGACTGATTGTAAGAGACCTGAAGAGTGCGACACACTATGGCCCGATCGATGAAGATTGTGATTGCTATGTCTGCCAAAACTATAGCCGGGCATACATTCGTCATTTAATTAAGGCTGGTGAAATGTTTGGCTTAAGGTTAACCACCTGGCACAACTTACACTTCTTGTTAAAATTGATGGAAGATGTACGCACTGCCATCAGTGAAGATCGCTTAGCAGATTTCAGAGATGAATTTTTCGATGGTTTTGGCTATGAAGTAAAGGAAGCAGCGGTATTTCGCTAAGAACGGCGAATTGTAAAATGAAGTGAAATAAAGATGGTCCACGACCATCCCTTATAATGTAAGTATCAACACAACATAGGAGGGATAGAAGTGAACCATCAAGTACAGTGTAGCAGGAAACGTAAGTCAGGGAAACACTTAAGCTACAGTGAGCGTCAAATTATTGAATGGGAAGTCAAGTTAAATGAAAGACGACCAAAGAGAAAACGTCTCACACAAAAGGCTATCGCTCAGAAGTTAGGGATCAGTGCATCGACCTTAAGTCGTGAATTGAAGCGTGGAACTGTTCAACTCCGAGATACCCACTGGTGTTACTACACGAGTTATTCGTCAGATAAGGCTCAACAGCTGTACGACTATCGAGCAAGCAACAAGGGTCCAGCATTGAAAATTGGGCGAGATCGCGTTCTATTGGAACAAATTGAACGCATGCTCTTAGGTATCGATGCGTCAGGTGAACAGACCATGCCTTACTCACCGGATGCGATCGTCATGGAATTGGATAACATCGGTTGGCCGACAGAGACAAGGATATGTACACGCACCATCTATCACTACATCGAAGCGGATCTGTTTTTAGGTGTGACGCAAAAGGATTTACCCCGTGGCAGCTATAGAGGAAAACGCGGGAAACGCCGTGTCCGTCGATCACACAAGGTGCTGAGCGGTCGCTCGATTGAAGATCGTCCCATAGCTGCAGAAGAGCGTAGTGAGTATGGGCATTGGGAGATGGATTGCATCGAATCCGTCCGGGGTGACCGTAGTTGTATATTGACAATGGTGGAGCGTAAGAGCCGTGAAGCATTACTGTTTAAGCTTAGCTCACAAACACAAACTGCCGTGGATCGTGCCCTTAATGGCTTAGAGCGAAAGTTAGGTGGGGAACGCTTTCGTCAAACGTTCAAAAGCATTACGGTCGATAACGGGGCTGAGTTCTGGGATTGGGAACTATTGGAGCAATCAGTCGTCAGCAGAAAGCGACGAACAACGCTTTATTACGCTCATCCCTACAGTTCATGGGAACGTGGCAGCAATGAGAACATGAATGGCTTTGTACGCTACAGCATACCCAAAGGGACACGCATCGGCGATTGGACAAGGCAAAAGATCCAGCAACTGAACCGAGACATCAACCATTATCCAAGACGGATACTCAAAGGACAATCGGCAGTGATGGTATCTCCACAAGCAATTATGGCTTAGGTAGATCCATAACAGATACTTACAAAATAACGTTGCACTTCATATTGCATTCCAGGCTTTTTATTTGCAAAGTGATATAAAATCTTTTGCGCTCTCTGTTAAAAACTTATTTCGGTGATAAATGACACTAAACCTTCTTTCAAACTTTAATCCT
>CAYXVJ010000054.1:0-12617 GCA_964468675.1 uncultured Oscillospiraceae bacterium | reverse complement strand
ATGGGTGGCGGACATGATGAGCGCGAGCAGACCTTAAACCAATTACTAGTTGAAATGGATGGTTTTGGTCCCAACCAAGATGTCATTATTATGGCGGCTACGAATAGACCAGACATCTTAGATCCAGCGCTCCTTCGTCCAGGTCGTTTTGACCGTCGTGTTACGGTTATGCGTCCAGACATCAAGGGCAGAGAAGAGATCTTACATGTTCACGCAAGAAACAAGCCAATCGCATCAGATGTCGACTTACAAGAGATTGCACGCATCACACCAGGCTTTACAGGTGCAGACCTAGCTAACCTCTTAAACGAGGCAGCTCTTGGAGCAGCTAGAAGAACAGCTAAGACTATTACTTATAACGACATCAGTGAAGCAGTCTTTAAGGTGATGATCGGCCCTGAGAAGAAGAGCCGCGTCATTAACGAAAAAGAACGTAAACTTACTGCCTACCATGAAGCAGGCCACGCACTGATTCTACGTACTGTATCTGAAACGGATAAAGTTGAACGTGTTTCAATTATTCCAGCAGGTGGTGCAGGTGGTTATACCGCACACAAGCCAAACGAAGATACATACTATGCAACGAAGCGTCAATTAACTGCAAACATCGAAATTGCACTTGGTGGACGTGCTGCAGAAGAGATTATCTTTGGTGAGATCTCAACCGGTGCATCCTCTGACTTACAGTCAGCCAATGGCACTGCTCGTGACATGATCACGAAGTACGGTATGAGCGATCGCTTAGGTAACCTTGTCTTCGCTCAAGAAGATGAAGTCTTCTTAGGCCGTGACTATGGTCATGTACAAAAGTACAGCGATGACCTTGCAGGTATCATTGACGAAGAAGTGAAGAAGATCTTGGATCAGTCCTATGAGGACGTTATCAATATCTTAAACGAGAAGCGAGAAGCACTAGAAGCCATTACTAGGGTCTTACTTGAGAAAGAGAAGATTGAAGGTGATGAGTTTGAAGCATTGTATCAAGCACATACAACGCCTGAACAACGTGCCGACGATGCTCAAAAGGAAATTAAACCAACGAACAGTAGACGTCGTGATAAGGACGATTCCGGTGATCATCCAATTCCTAGAGAGTTCTCACCAGATGAGATGCCTGAAGATAGACCTGAAGAGCATGAACCAGAAAGACCCGTTCATGCCGCAGAAAAGACTTGGGATGAAGAATCTTAAATACAATTTTTAATAATGCTAGAGGAGCCAATCTTTAACGGATCAGCTCCTCTTTTTATTTATACGAACATTGATTTTGCGGTCTACCTCTCACATATAGGCCATGAGCGCCATGCCGCCATCGACATGTAGACTAACCCCTGTGATGTAAGACGCACGCTCTGACGCAAAAAAGGCTACCGCATGAGCGATGTCTCTGGGTAGCCCAGAACGCGACAATGGTAGTTTTTTCATCTCTTCTATATGGTGACTCTTATCGTCATCTTTATCGATTAAGATAGCGCCTGGCATGATGGTGTTAACACGAATACCGAATTCGGCATATTGTAATGCGTAGGACATGGTGGCGCGGTTCAAGGCTGACTTTAAAGAGCCATAAGTAGCATCTTTCTCGTCTGCATGTGTCGCGTGGATGGATGAGATATTGACGATAGATCCTTTTGTGCCATTCTCTTGCATGATCTTTGCTGCTTCTTGCAAGAGCAGTATAGGGCCTTTGAAATTGACTTCGTAAATCTTATCCATGCCTTCTTCTTTGGTCTCAAAGGTATCTTCACGTATACCAATTCCAGCGTTGTTGACTAAGAGGTCTAGACCACCTAAGCGCTTTGTGGCTTCCTTGATGAATGGATGTAGTGTATCTGTTTTTGATACATCTAAATGCAAGATATGACAGCTAGCACCAATCTCTTCTTGGATATAGTCTTGTATTGATCTTGCCTCATCTTCTTCATCTAAGTAAGTGATACAAATATCGTAGCCATCTTTGGCTAAAAGAAAGGCAGTGCCGCGACCTATGCCACTGCTACTGCCTGTTATGATTGCTTTGGGTCTATCCACAGAAGGGGATACGTGACTACTGCCTGTGATCTCTTCTTCTGCAATGAGTTCACGCTTGATCTCATTTGCTATCGACTGATGTTTGTTCATGGTGAACTTTAAGATGTTGTCTTTGGCGTTCGTCATATTGGGCTCCTTTATGACTCTTTGATCAACCTCGCGCCATAAGATCTTACATCCTCAGGTCCTAAGAAGAGAATTAAGTCGCCAGTATTGACCACGGCTTCTAACTTGTCACGGACTTCTTCGTATGTTTTGCAGAATTCGGCCTGTCCGCCTCTTGCCAAGATTTCTTCGACGAGGAGTTTAGAGCTCATACCTAAATCATCTTGTTCACGATCTGAGTATATTTCTACGAGCATTAGGTTAGTACTTTTTAATAGTGCTTCTACGAACTCATCAAAGAGCAATTTCGTGCGGTTGAAGGTGAGTGGCTGAAAGATCACCCAAGTGTTGTTATGTGGTATGGTTGTTGCTGCTTCCAGTGTTTTCTCTACAGCCTTCGGGTGATGGGCGTAGTCAACGACGACTTTGGCACCTTTGTATTCACCACGAATAGAGAAGCGTCCATCTGCTCCAATAAAGTTCTTTAGTGCTCGCTCGATAGAATCTTTATCTGCTCCATTTAGCATACTACAGGCGATGGCAGCCAGTGCGTTTTGTATGTTATGTTCGCCTGGGACATTAAGATGAATGTGACAGAAGTATTCGCCTTTCCAGTAGACATCAAAATCAGGCAAGCCATCGATATAAGTCAAGTCTTTAAAGGCTAGATCTGGGTATTGACCATCAGCACCTACAAGATACTCACCGAAGGTGACTAGAGGTGGCAAACCCCGTCCATTCTTAGCATTTAGTTCCTTTAGATGATCGAGCATCTGATCAATATAGTCGCCATCCTTAGGAATCACTAAGTGACCACTCTCTGGTACCTGTGTAGAGAATTCAGCGAATGTTTTGATGATGTTCTCTAAGGTGCCGAAGTAATCCAAGTGATCGGCATCAATATTTAATACGGTAGCCGTAGTGGAGATAGAACTTAAAAATGAGTTATGGTATTCACATGCTTCTGACACTAAAAGCTTACCGCTATCGCCTATGTGAACTGTGCTCTCACCAAAGGCCTTTAATTTCGCTCCTAAATGGATTGTCGGGTTTTGCTTGGTCTCAAGCAGAATCATGGCGAGCATGGCTGTCGTGGTCGTTTTGCCGTGTGTGCCTGCAATGTTAATGACACGTTCAAACTCGCGTGTGAGCCAGCCCAAGAATAGACCACGTTCTACTGTCGGTATGCCAAGTTCCTTAGACCGTACGATCTCACTGTTCGTTAGGGGTACTGCAGCGGTATATACGACTAAGTCTGGATCAAATCGATTGATGTTTTCAGTCTTTTGGCCAATGACAAGCTCTACACCTAAGCTAAGTAAGTGATCGGTGTGTTCAGACTGGTGCATATCAGAGCCTGTAACTGTGTAGCCTTGGTCATGGGTGATTTCTGCTAAACCACACATGCTGATGCCACCTATACCTACAAAATGAATTTTGGCATTGGGCGGTAAATCTTTATATTGCTTTATATTTTGTTTCATGTGGTAGTGCCACCTTTATTTTAAATATGATCGTTGTATAAGCGTAATTCTATAGGATTTCTTAAGATTTAACAATTCTTTGTATGACGGCCGAGATCAAGGTATAATACTAGTAGTATGTACCAGCGTTGAAAGAGGATTAAGATGACGTTATTCACAGTAGGCCCAGTTGAGATGGATCCCAAGATCCGCGAGCTTGGTAATAAAGCACTTCCGTATTTTAGAACTGTTGAGTTCTCAAAGTTGATGCTTGAACTAGAAGCATCTATCCTAAACTTATTAGAAGCTGATGCAGGTAGTAAAGCTATGATTTTATCTACCTCTGGATCTGGTGGTATGGAGGCCTCTGTAGCTTCTGTCTTTAAACCGAAACGTGATAAGCTTTTAATTATCAACGGGGGAAGCTTTGGTACTCGTTTCGTTGAAATCGCTAAACACTATCAAATTCCTCATGAAGTTCTTGTGGTCCCTTTTGAAGATGACCTAACACCAGGTATGTTAGAGCCCTATCGCAATCAAGGTTTTACAGGTCTATTGGTCAATCACCATGAGACGTCGATTGGTAAATTATATAATTTAGAGTATCTGGGTCAATATTGTAAAGAAGAGGGGCTTTATTTGATTGTAGATGCAGTCAGCTCATTTTTATGTGAACCGATACGAATGAAATCATGGGGCATTGATCTTGTGATGACAGCAAGTCAAAAAGCTTTAGCCTTACCACCGGGTCTGGCTATTGTTGCTACAAGTAAGCGCTTATTGGAAGAACGCATCTTGCCTGAAGAAGGCTTAAGCTATTATTTAAGCCTAAGACAAGCAGCCTTGAATCAAGAGCGTGGTCAAACACCATTTACACCTGCTTTGGGTATTATCTATCAGTTAGAAGAACGTTTAGCGAGAATCAAGGCAAGTGGATTAGAAGCAGAATTCAAAAAGAGACAAGATCTTGCTGCTTACTTTAGAGAAAAGGTTGTTGATTTAGGTTTCAAGATTCCTACTTATACAAAGTCTTTTGGATTAACCCCTCTATTGACAAGCCCAATCGATGCGTATGAGTTGTTTTTAAGTTTAAAAGATAAACACGATATGGTGATTACGCCAAGTGGTGGAATGTACCAGTCTTTGCTAACCAGAGTAGGCCATATGGGGTATTTACAGCAGACGGACTATGATCAATTGCTAAGGTGTATGAAATTCGTCTTGGAAGAGAAAGGTAGATAAAGAATATGAAAGCTATTTTAATGGCAGCAGGTAGAGGCAGCAGGATCTCTAGACACATCGGTGATAACCCGAAATGCACACTCGATGTTGGTGGTATTGAGCTGATTCGTAACACTGTTGAGATGCTTAGTAAAAACAATGTCGAGATTGTCATCGTGTTAGGCTATCAAGGGCATGTCATTCAAGACGTACTAAAAGACTATGATGTGAGATACTATGTCAATCCCTTTTATGATGTCACCAACTCCATAGCTTCTTTATGGTTTGCCAGAGAAGAAATTGATGGTAAGAACATCATCTTAAGCAATGCAGATGTCTACTGGGACGAAGACATTTTGAATGCATTAATTGAAGATCAACGATCCCCTTTAATGCTTGCAGATAGCTCAAGGTTAGAAGAAGGTGACTACTTGTTTAAGTGGTCGGACGATAAACTTGAGATGTATGGTAAAGACCTCGCCTTACCTGATATTACGGGTGAGTATGTAGGCATCGCAATGCTGAGGGCAGAGGATCAAGCATTCTTCTTGAAGAGAATGGAAGAGATGATCGAGAATCAAGAGCACAGTGTTTGGTGGGAGAATGTGTTATATTCTACAATCGATGAGAAAGCAGTCTATGTAAAGGACATTCATCCTTTATTCTGGGCTGAGGTAGATTATATCGAAGACTATCACCGTATATTGGAATACCGTAAGAGTAAAGGTTTTATTCCTGTAAATAGAGAAGAAGGATAGGTCAGACTATGGAGAATAGACCTTATGTTGCTCAGCATCCAAACGATCAAAATTTTAGGACTATAAAAAAGAAATCACCTGTTAAGCAGTTTTTTCTAAAACTGGCCTTAGCTGTTTTCGGTTTAATGATTGGCGTGATTCTATATGGTTGGAACTTACTTGGTTTGGCTGGTTTTAACAAGATACCTATTGTAGATGATATCATCAACGGTACCAATCCAGACTTTCAAAATGGTGAGGAACCAGATGAAGACAACCCAAGCTTTGATCCCGATGCTGAGATTGGCCATGGTGGTGTGATTTCTGTTTATGCACCCGATGGTTTTCCTATTCAGCGAGTGACTCAAAAAGATTCAAATGTCTTAAATATCTTAATCTTTGGTATTGATGCAACCAGCACTTCTGCGATAACAGGTAACTCAGATGCCATGATTGTCATGAGCTTAAACAAGCATACCAACTCCATTAAACTAACGTCTTTACTTCGTGACACAGAAGTTAGTATTCCAGGTTATGAGGGACAAGCCACGAAGCTAAATAGTGCTTACGCCAGAGGTGGCGTAGGCTTGATGATCAACACGATCAATCAGAATTTTGATTTAGATATCCAAAGCTTCATGATGTTTGACTTTTGGAGTGCAAGTACGATCGTGGATCAAGTAGGTGGTATACGTATACCTGTTACAGATGAGGAAGTCACTTATGTGAATGCTGGTGTGCGTCATTTTAATCAGTTGTCAGGTATAGCCTTGGAAGATGGTTTAATATCTTCCGGTGGTGAACAGTTGTTGAATGGTAAACAAGCGATCGCCTGGGCTCGTATTCGTGCCATAGGTTTTGACTATGCTAGAACAAGTCGCCAACGCTTTGTTATCCAAGCTATGTTAGAGCGCTTTGCAGAGCAAGATATCTTTACGAAGATGTCGACTGCAAGTTCCGTATTAGCCAATATTGAAACGAATCTTAATCGCTTCTCTATGGTCAACGTTGGTACAAAATATATGGATACCCTGCAAGAAATCGAACAGTACCGTGCACCTGAGGATGGTTACTTTGTGACAAATCAAAGTAACTGGAATATGATCGTCGATTGGGATTTGCAGATACCACGGCTCCATGAATTTATATTTGAAAAAGGCGAATAGGCGGAGGAAGATTTGAAATTTCAAGCAATTGCTCTATCCGATGTAGGGCGACATAGACGAAATAACGAAGACAATTTATATTTCAAACATACGTGGCGTAAACCAGAAGATACCGCTGCGCCTTTTAAGTCGCAGATGGGTGGAGAAGATAGGCGTACATTGTTTGCAGTATGCGATGGCTTAGGTGGTGCGGCTCTTGGTGAGCAGGCGTCTTACATGGCAGTCTCTGGACTTAAGATCTTGGAAGATCGCTTCAACAATGTGTCAGGACAATCCTTTCCTAAGTTGATGGATCATTACATTGCCAGAACGAATGAGACGATCAGCCAGTACATTTCACAAAATGGTGGTTTCCAAATGGGGACTACATTGACCGCACTCTTACTTGGCAGAAATGTCGCTCAAGTCATTAATGTTGGCGATAGCATGGCGTATTTATACCGGGACCAAGCAATGCATCCCCTAACTCAAAAACATACACATGTACAACGCTTACTCGATATGAAAATCATCACGGAAGAAGAATCTCTCTTACATCCAGATCGGCATCGCCTAACACAGCATCTTGGTATGGATACCCGTGATAAGGCTATTGAGCCGACCGTGTCTCCTGAGATCAGAATGAAGACAGGCGATATCTACCTCTTATCTAGTGACGGCATCACAGAAATGCTCACACTAGAGGAAATATCCACACTGTTAGCTGCGAACAAAACATTAGATGAAATTGCATCGAGTATATTAGATGCAGCACTTGAAGCAGGTGGAAAAGATAACGCGACTTTAATCTTGGTACAAATTGTTGAGGCGAATGAACTTGTACCTGGCTTACACCCAGATGCAGTAGAAGATCCACCATTCGAATTAAAGCGAATCACCCATCAAGAGCCAAGTTCTGTAGCTACAACAATGGCTGCACCTGGCGATGATGTTGCAAAGGCAAAGGGCTTTGAGATGAAGAAATCAAATGAACAAGATCAAATTAGACAAGTAAGACCTCAAAGTGGTATCAGACAGACAGGAAACATGCAGCAGGTGCCTAATGAACAAGCGCCTACTGTTTCAACAGACACAATGGTTCCTGGACCTAAAACGGTAGAAGAAGCAGCTACTGCTAAAATACCTGTTCAAAGGGCACAATCTTCTTTCACATTAAGCCCTGATGACCAAGAGCGCTTTAAGCAAGCACAAATGGATGCGATGAACCGGCAAAGACAAAGAAAAGTTTTAGCGGCACCGATTAAAGTCAGTACTGCATACGAGGACGAACAGCTTCGTCAAGCAAGGGAGCTTCAAAGACAAAGAAGCCGCCCCGGTTTTAATTGGAGCGGCCTATTACGGAATTTAATATTCTTCTTTGCTTTCATTGCCATTGGCTATGGTCTAGCATGGCTCTTATTCAATCTCGCATCGATACGTACATTTTTTGGTAATATACTAACTTAAGTTTTACTCGTATCAAGCAAGATTACTTATTGATTCGCCAGGTCCATAAAGGCTTGGCGTTCATTATGTTCGTTGATGATGCGCTTGATGACCTCTGACTGATCAATCAGTTTTGAAATGGATGTATTGTGATTAATGGCATCAATCAAGAGGGCAACGAAATAAGACATATCCACATCCACATACCAAGGTGCATTCAATAACTCAGGTCTTCTATAAACAAGGTTTGTAGAGAAGATGCGGTCAATGATGCCATCTTCATAACCCTTATTCATGGCATCTACACCATGAACCATGAGTGGGAAGGGGGCTAGAACAAAGACGCGCTTAGCCTTCATTTCTTTCAAGCGTTTTGCAGTCTCTAAAATGGTCTCTCCCGTGATGATCATATCGTCAATAATGACAACATCTCGGCCTTCTGGTGAATCACCTAAGAATTTATAATCCACAATTGATTCTGACCTGCTAACACCAGGAATGCTCATGTCACGTTGACGGTAGAATGTTCCTAGAGGCAGTTCCATAATGGAGGCATAGAAGGTTGCACGTTTCATACCAAGTTCATCTGGGCTAACAACCATCAAGCTATCTGGGCCGCCCAATTTAATGTCAGGCACATGGTTTAAGAAGGATTCGATGAGGCTGTAGCTCGTAGGAATGTTCTCCAAACTCTTGGTCGGCAAGGCGTTTTCCACACGAGGATCGTGTGGATCAAAGGTAATGATGTTGTCTACACCTAAATGGCTAAGTTCTTTTAGCATGTAAGCGCAGTCAAGTGATTCTCTTGAGACGCGCACGTGCTGACGGCTTTCATATAAGAAAGGCATAATCACATTGATGCGCTTGGCTTTACCGGTTGCGGCTAAGATGAGTCTGACCAAATCTTGGAAATGGTCGTCAGGTCCCATTGGTACTTCCATACCGAACATCTTAAAGTTTACGCTGTGGTTCATGACATCGCAGATGATAAACAAGTCATGACCACGCACACTAGAATAAATCTCACCTTTACCTTCACCGGATGCAAAGCGGATCGCTTGGGCAGGGATGATGTAATCGTCTCGTAAGGTGCCTTTTTCTAAACTAGATGGTGTGTAATTGTCTTCAATGTATGCCAAACGGCGATCGTATAAGTGTTGGTTGACCTTGCCTGTAAAGTCTTGGCTACCTGGTAATTGAACCAAGCCCAATGGACCTTCTGTTTGTCCGGCATTTTGGCCAACAGGGTTGTAATCTGCGTAGCCTCGGCTAGAGGACATTACGTGTTTGATATTTTGTTCTTTTGTCATTTGATCCATTCCTTCCTCTAGCTTACGCGAGATCCTGGTTTTGGCCTAGAAGCTTTTTAATCTTGGCTGTAGGATCCAGTAAGAGCGATAAAGAAGCATCGTGATTAATCGCATCAATCAACAGGGCAATGTATTTGGCCATGTTGACACTCTCAAACCAAGGTGTTTCAAGTAAGGCTGGTGGTTGATAAATTAAATTCGTTGAGAAGACTTTGTCGATCAAGCCTTCTTCGTATGCTCGATTAAATCGTTCAATGCCACTTGTGAAGAGTGAGAAGGTTGCTGTGCAATAGATGCGCCTTGCATTCATGCGTCGCATCTCTCTTGCGATATCCAGCATGGAATCGCCTGATGCGATCATGTCGTCAACAATTAAGATATCTTTGCCTTCTGCAGAATCGCCCAAGAACTCATGGTTGAGTATAGGGTTCCTACCGTCGACAACTTGGGTGAAGTCTCGTCGTTTGTAGAAGGTACCAATGTGGCAGCCAAGCATATTGGAATAGTACATGGCACGCTGTAAGGCACCCTCATCAGGGCTGATAACCATTAGATCATTATTCTCTAAGGTTAAATCAGGTATAGACCTTTTCAATGCTTTAATGACCTGATAGTGTGCGGAGATGTTTTCAAATCCTGCCATCGGTGCAGCATTGGCTACACGTGGGTCATGGGCATCAAAGGTCAGGATGTTCGAGACGCCTAGATTGGATAACTCATCGAGCATAAAGGCGCTGTCCAAAGACTCACGGCCATTACGCTTATGCTGACGGCTTTCGTACAAGAAAGGCATAATGACGTTGATGCGGCGGGCTTTGCCCGAGATTGCCAAGATGATGCGTTTTAAATCTTGGTAATGTTCGTCAGGTGTCATATGCTTCGTTCGACCAAAAAGCTCGTATGTTTTAGAATAGTTTAAAACATCGGTTAAGATAAAGATGTCGTGGCCACGCACTGTGCTGGCTAAAGTGACTTTACCTTCTCCGGTCGTGAATCGCTCGCCATATATATCGGAAAAGTAATTTTTACGAAGGAAGCCTGGCATAGTAGTGGTATAATCGTCAGAGCTCTCTTCATATTCCAAGCGGCGTGTGTAAAGGTAGTTGTTAAGCATGCCTTTGAATTCATCAGTAGCGCTTAACGAAATTAATCCGATAGGGCCTACGGGCTCCATCAGATTGTCGCCATATTGATTGTAGATAAAATAACTATCACTTTTGGCGGTATCTGAAACAGACATAGATTGTGTCCCCCAAATTCGCTGCTCCTGCCAAAGCAGGACGCACTGTATATGTTCACATCTATTATAACGTTTCGAGAGATTTTTAAACAGGTCAAATAACGCCGGATAAGTAGCTGGCAAATGAACAATACATAGTCAAAGAAACAGAAAAGAGGAATTGAGCATGGATAAAGTGTTTCCGAACATCGAATTTACAGGACCCGCAGCAAGATTGGATCAGTGTCCAAAAGATGGTTTAGGCGAAGTTGTTTTAGCAGGACGATCAAATGTGGGGAAATCCAGTTTGGTCAACGCCTTAGCTGGTCAAAAGAGTTTGGCTCGTGTCAGTCAAAGCCCAGGAAAGACTCAAATGGTTTTATATTTCCGGGTCAATAAAGCGTTTTACATCACGGACTTACCAGGCTATGGCTATACCGCATCACGCAAAGCTAAGGCAAGTTTTAGCCAATTGATCGATGGCTATTTCCAAATTGACCGCCCGATAAAGCTTGTTCTGCACATCATGGACATCAGGCATAAACCCAGTAAAGATGACCACATCATGCAAGCGTTTTTGGCAAGTCAAGCGTATCCCCATGCGATCGTCTTGAATAAAGCAGATAAACTTAGCAAGCAACAGACAAGAAAACAAATTCAAGTGATCTTAAATGAATTGAATCTAGATCCTAGCACAGCTGTTTTTGTTATCTCAAACACCAAAAGAGAAGGCTTAAAAGAATTAGGCACATACATCGAAGAAGTAATGCTCTAGAGAATTCCTATACTTTTAAAGTATTTTAGAACATTTTTAGCCCCAAGCTTTTCATACACTAGTTCTATGTTTGTTTTCCAAACCATAGAAGATATGAAAGGCAGGGGGCTTTTTAGTGCAAGCATTTATTTTGATGCAAATCGATCGACATGCCTATTTGTATATGGGCTTACTCCAAATCTTGTGCATACGCTTTTTTGCAAATGCAAAGAAGGATCAATTGCTGGTACTTGCGTTTATCCTTTTGGCCATCTCATTTGCTGTCCTGTCTAATTTAATATCAAAAAAAGCAAGTGATAAGGAACACACAACACAAGTCGTTTTTTCTAAGCGGCAAGCCAATCAACTCTTGATCCTATCCATCTTATGTCTCGTTACGTCGATTTCAACATTTCTTTCGTTTTACAGATCCGAAAAGTACGCACGTGAGCTCCTTTTAGAAGGTACTGTCAGTTTCGAAGGATTAATCGTTTTAGATGCTAGTGAAACAAGTTTTGGGTATACAGAACTCATTTTAAGAGCTAATAATCAAACAGGGATTCGTTTACTCGTCCAGACAGAAGAAGAGTTTCTACATGGGGATATGCTACATGCTCGTTTGGATCTACGTGCCTTAGAACGTGCAAAAAATCCTGGTGCTTTTGACGAGCATTCGTATCGTCAAAGTTTAGGTATACATCTAAATGCAAGCCTAGTTCAAGATGAGGAATTCGTAAAAGAAGAACATCTAGCGTATCGATATCGCTTGCAGCGATATGCAAAGATATTAAACGATCGTATCTGCAATTTCTTTGTCGAGCTCTTTGGTAAGCAGCACGGAGGGCTTGCAAGCGCCATGCTTTTAGGCAACGAAGCGTACTTAAGTAAGGATGTAAAAGATGATTTTAAGTTGTCAGGCTTGTCACATCTCCTGGTGGTTAGTGGGTCCAACGTAAGCTTGGTATTTACCTTCTTACTGCCACTTGTTGCAAACAGTTCACTAAGCTTTACTGCTCGTCAATGTATTCTTTTACCAGGATTAGTCTTTTTTGGAGCCTTAATCAATTGGGATGCATCGGTCACGAGAGCGATCGGCATGAACATCGTCATCATTTTGGCAAAATTATTTAGGCGCCCTATTACTGGCAGTACATCATTAGGGATCGCTGTGTGCTTTATCTTGGCC
>CAYXVJ010000053.1:5624-12711 GCA_964468675.1 uncultured Oscillospiraceae bacterium | reverse complement strand
TGGTGTGCGCACATTCAAGGATGATACGTTTTATATTAGTTTTCGCAATCTTAAGCGTGTTAATCAGGATGAAATCGAATCTCACGTTGTTACAAACTTATCAGGTAGTAATTATCGAAATAATGTTATTGCTTTGGCTGGAATTAATGCTAGTGGTAAAACTACTGCTTTAAAATTAATCAATTTTGCTTTGCGAGTTTTCATTTCTGGTGAAAGCTTGAATCCAAATGAAGCATTAATGGATTTGCTACGTGAATCTATAACTATTGAAGCACATTTTCAAAGTGATCAAGAGTTAATGCAAGCTAAGGCTTATATTAAAAAGATGAGTTTGAAAACAGAAAATCGAATCGTCTTTGAAGAAGAAGAGCTGTTGATAAAGGATTTGTCTGGCTACGAAACAAGAAATCAATATTATGACTTTACTACTGCGAAATCTGCTTATAATCGTAGTGGGCTAGGAGAAGATGCAAATCGATTCTTAAAAGATGATGACTCCATGTTACCTTCTTTTTTGATGGGAAATGTCAAGACTGATGAGCCTATAATTATGGATGTACTCAGTGATACTAAGTTCAATATGCTAAGAACATACAGCATCATTCCAGAAAAAATATTAGCATATCTTGATTCAAGTATAGAAAAATTAGAGTTTATTAATGAGGATGAAGTAAAAAGCAAAAAGGTACTGCCTAAATTAGAATTAAAGTTTCACGGTGTAGATCCGATGGTAGTAAGCCTCTTTGATCTTGATAATTATCTTTCATCAGGTACGATTCGTGGTTTATCCATATATGTACATTTAATGTTAGTGTTAAGAGATGGTGGTTATTTCCTTGTTGATGAACTGGAAAATCATTTTAATAAAGTGATTATTGAAAATATTATTTCGTTTTTCCAATCAGATATCAATGTCCATGGTGCAACTTTGATTTTCTCAACACATTATAGTGAAGTTTTAGATACAATTAAGCGTAAAGAAGTTGTTCAAGTACTTAGGAAAAATAAGGATGGTATCGAACTAGATAGTTTAGTTGCACTAGCTAGAGAATCAAATCGAGATCGTACTGATATTAAAACAAGCGATTTAATCTTAAGTGGTATATTTGCAACTGCACCTTCTTACAACGAATACTGGGAATTGCGTCAAGATCTTTATAATTTTGTGCATATACCTGAAGGGTCATGTGAGAAAACTCTGCTTGAAATACTCTTGAGAGCAGGTCGTCTTAGATTTGACAAAAGTCAATTGCTTGAAGAACGCATTCTTGGGCCAGCTAACAGGAACGGAAAAGTGTTTAAAGAGAATCATCTTAAGATGGTTTATAATCCAAAATTGCATGTTGTTTTGGTGCAAGATAGGATGACCAATTTCAATGTCCCCCGGCCATATGATGAGTACATGAATACACCTGTATATATTGTCACGAAACCAGAGATTGAAATGCTTTTAGTACACCATTTTGACCATTATGATGAATATATATCTGCGAGAAACAAAAGAAGTGGGGGAATTAAACCTTCTCAATTTTTGTGTCAGAAGCTAAATATGACCGCTCCTAGAATCAAGTCGCAAAGTTATTTAGAAGAAACTTTCACACCAGATTCTTTAGTTAATGCAATAAAGCAATATAGCAAAAAATCTAGAAAGAGAGAAGCTAGAGAGCATCACTTAATTGATCTATTATGCTGATTATTATGTCGTTAACACCATTGCTTATTCTAGCAAATTTATATTGGAATGAAAGAAGATACAATAGACATTAAGACTTATCAAAACCCATTTCATCTAGGACATTGCTACCTGGATTTTGACATAACTTCAAAGCAAGTGCTTTCAGATCTAGATTGCTTTTCTAAGATTTCTACATTGGAACAAAAGCCTTTACAAGTGATGCTGTCATCTTTGGACTTCGAGAAGGCTTTATTTTTGAAGAAGAAGGATTTAAGAAGCTACGCCAATGTTATGAGCTTGAAGTGAAGGAAGATGATTTACTTGTTGATCTTTCAATGGGTGAAGTGGAAATTAGTCTTGCCGATCCAACTAACGACTTATACCTTAAATGTGCGATGTTGTTATTTGAGTACTACAAGAGTACTCACCTTGGAGTTAATCCACTTACTGCATCGTTTGATGAATTTATAGTAGCTCTACCTAAAATGGTTTATTTTCTGGAAAGCGAAAACGTGGTTCTTCATGCTGCATTTGTTGAAAATAGTGAACTAGCTTATGTTTGTACAAGTGATCTAACATCGTTTGATTTATTTGCAAGATCTGTTATTTACGAGCTATTTAAGATAGGTGAGAGCATTTCATTTGAAGCAGACGATGTTGACCCTGCGGCCATGCATCTAAAGTCGCTTTTTAAGAATGGGTCAGATGAGACCTTTGATACCTGGGTTTATAAAAAAGAGACTGCTTAGGCAGCCTCCAAATATTCTTTCTCAAATGCATCTAGCAGTGCTCTTGCTTCATCGGTAGTATGTGTCTCCATTAGAGCATTACGTAATTCACCAGCACCTCTAAATTCTCTTATATATATTTTGAAGAATCGACGCAGTGGCACATAAGGTCTAGATGTATTTATCTTTTTATTCTCATCGAATAGATCAAGGTGTAAACGAAAGAGATCTAGTAGTTCTATTGGACTATGCTCACGAGGTTCTTTTTCGAACGCGAAGGGATTACTAAAGACACCTCTGCCGATCATGATGCCGTCAACGCCATATTGCTCTACAAGCTCCATACCAACTGTGTAGTTGGGTATATCACCATTAATAGTCAATAAGGTTTGTGGTGAAATCTCATCTCTAAGTGCTTTGATCTCGGGGATCAATTCATAGTGGGCATCCGCTTTAGACATCTCTGTCTTGGTCCTGAGGTGGATGGATAGATTGGCGATATCTTGTCTTAAGATATGACCTAACCATTCACGATATTCTTGAGGATCTTTATGTCCAAGTCTAGTCTTTACACTAACAGGCAATCCACCAGCTTTACTCGCGTCAATGATACTAGCTGCTACATCTGGTCTATGGATAAGCCCAGAGCCACGTCCATGTGCGTAAACGTTTGGTGCAGGACAGCCCATGTTGATATCTATGCCAGCAAAACCGCGTTTAGCCATATCGATGCTCATACGTTTGAAGTTCTCTGGATTGTCACCCCAGATATGAGCCACAATGGGTTGTTCGTCCTCCATGAAGAGGAGACGTGCATTAGTACTCGATTGTCCTTCTTCGTGGACGAAGCTATCTGTATTTGTAAACTCGGTGAAATAAACGTCTGGTGCAGCCGCATGTTTAACAACATGGCGGAACACGACATCAGTGACATCTTCCATCGGTGCTAGGATAAAAAATGGTTTGGGTAAGTTTTGCCAAAAATTCTGTTTCATCGTAGCAATTATAAAGGGTAGAGCTGTAGATTTTCAAGGTTTTTGTTACTAAATGGGTAGAGGCTATCATTAATAAGTTTAGTATAATAATATGGTACAAACGAAAAAATTGACCTATGAGGTTAATTGTGATAATGTAAGATTATAGGAGTTAGGAATTGGAGATATCATATTCAAACACGAGATTGAAGAAGTTGTTGTCATCACCTGTTTTATTAAACAAGCATACCCTAGAGAAGCACAGATTATTATTCAGCGATTATCAGAGTTGCTAATAGCCCAATCTCTAGAGAATATTCCTCATACACCGCCGCCCAAAAGGCACAAATTGAAGGGTAATTATAAAGACTGTTGGGGAATCTGTGTTAAAGGGGGACTGAGAATCATTGTTAAACCCATTGGACAATACGATGAAGAAGATCTGTCATCAATAACAGAAATTGAGATAGTAGACATCAAAGATTATCACTAAAAGGAGTTATAATCATGGAACATTACATTGCACCAACTGGACTCATTGTTAAGGAGTATCTAGAAGCAAATGAGATTAATCAAAAAGAACTTTCGATGCGTACAAGAACAAGTGAAAAACATATATCCAATGTACTTAACAGTAAAGCTAGATTGACTGAGGAGATGGCAATAAAGCTTGAAAAGGTGATGCCTGATGTACCAGCATCATATTGGTTAAATTATGAAAGTAAATATCGTGAATATTTAGCACGAATTAAAGAAAAACATGCCATAGAAACGCAGGATTTATCTGCTATATCTAAGCGATTTAAATTTGCTGAGTTGTATAAAGGCTTGCAGCTGACCTTAGTGGAGCAAGCAATTGAAACATTGAAGTTACTTCGAATTTCATCTTTTGAAGCATTTGATGAAACATATAATATAGAGTCTGCATTTTTTATGGAAGACGGTGGCGAGAGGGAAGCAGTGGCACTATGGTTGCGCCTTTCTGAAGAGAGTATTGATCTTCAAAATGAGTCACTGGATACAGTGCCTTATGACGTAGATAAACTAAAGGCAAGATTAATAGATATCAAACAAATTGCTTTAAATGAAGATTTTGAAGAATCCATTGAGCAGTGCAGGATGGTATTGAATCAGGTAGGTGTCTATCTTGTACTTTACGATGCATTAAGAAATTCGAAAGTGAGAGGAGCTGTCACCTATTGGGAGAATCATCCGGCGATATTCTTGTCCAGGCGATACAAAACCCATGATACCTCGTGGTTTGCTTTGATACACGAGATCGGGCATTTACTCTTACATGTTAATCAAGAGACAATAATTAGCATGGAAGATGATACAAGTCAGCTAGAGGTGGAGGCGAATCAATTTGCAAGAGATTTCTTTGTAGATAGAAAAGCTTACGATCGATTCGTTTTAGAGGGACAATTCACTGACGAGACTATCCTTAGCTTCTCAAAAGAACAAGGACTCTTAGCAGGTATGCTTGTTTCATTTTTGCACCATGACAAAGTCATACCTTACAATCAATTCCAGCATTTGAAGTGCAGACTAGAGTAGGCGTTTCGATTCAGGATTTGCCTAGTATCTTACACCTATCAATATTGATTAAGTGTTGAACTATAGGCTTGTGTTAGCTAGATAGAAAGACAGAAGACCATATAGCTGGAATCTTCTGTCTTTCTTTTTAGATTTTATTCTAAGCTTCGCAAACCGCGCAGATTTTATCCTTATTAAACTGTTGGGCTGCATTTGTGCTGTGTTGGTAGTAGAGGGTTTTGATGTCATTCTCCCATGCGAAGAGGTATAACTCGTTTATCTCCTTGGCAGATACGGTGGGGTTAATCATGAGGTTCAGGGATTGACTTTGATCCAAGAATTGCTGGCGTGTCGCTGCTTGATCTAAAATGACATACTGATCGATCTCACTAAATGTCTTGAAGACTTCCTTTTCGTGTTCACTGAGAAACTCTAAGTGTTGCACAGAGCCGTCGTGGTCACGAATGCTGGTCCATATCTCCCTTGTGTCCATGTCATAGGATGCTAGAACTTCCTTTAGGTATGGATTGCGGATTGTTACTTTTAGCTTGGCTACGTCTTTGACATAGTTGTTAGACCATATTGGCTCAATGCTCTGAGAGACTTGACCCAATATAAACGCTGATGAAGTAGTCGGTGCAATAGCTGTTAATGTAGCATTGCGTCGTCCATAGTCTTTTAATAGTTCTGGTGTGCCGTAGAGCTTCGCTAAGTCTTTGGATGCTGCGTATGCCTTCTTCTGAATTAATTCAAAGATTTGGGCATTTAGTTTTGTGGCATCAAGGCTTTCAAATGGAATCATCTTGGATTGGAGATATGAGTGCCAACCTAAAGCACCTAAACCTAAGGCGCGATTGGCTTTTGCAAAGTTGTAAGCTCGCTCCATAAAGAAGAAGGCTAGTTGATCTTCCTTTGAACTTGAGTCACGTAATGTCTCTAATTTTGTTAGGAAGTCCTCAATCACGGCATCTAAGAAGAAGACCATTGTTTCAACTGCATCGGTATCTTTCCACTCATCGTAATGTAGTAGATTCATGGAGGATAGGTTACAGACGAAGGACCATTCGTCGTTATTAGGTAGCGCAATTTCTGAACACAGATTACTGTGGTGGATCTTCAGTCCTTTATCTTTATAGACATCAACCGTGTTCTTGTTCACTGTATCCGTAAAGAAGATGTAAGGATAGCCAATCTCTACACGTCGCTGTATGACCTTTGCCCAGAGTGCCCGCTTATCAGGATCTCCTGCTACCATCTCCTCTAACCATTGATCCGATACAGTTACACCATGCGTGAGTTCTTGGATTGGATTGCCTTCAGTACCTATTTGTAAGAATTCTTCGATGTCTTCATGCTCAATTGGCAGGTAAGGGGCAAAACGGCCTCGTCTAGTCGATCCTTGTGACACAACGTCAATTATTGTTTCGAATAACTTCATGAAGTGAACGGCTCCTGAGGAATGACCATTGTTCTTGATCTCGGCTCCGCGATGTCGAAGATCGCCGAAGTAGCCAGATGTGCCACCACCAAATTTGCTCATCATGCCGACTTCAGATTGTGTTCTTAAAATACCGCCCATATTGTCGGGGAGGTAAGAGCCAAAACAACTGATCGGCAAACCTTTATCGATGCCGAAGTTAGACCACACAGGTGAGGATAAAGAAAAGTATCCCTTCTCCATATAGCCATAGAATTTATTAGCAAAGCCTTCTATCTCTAATATTGCTTCTGCCGCATCTGCTATATTGCGGATGCGCTCATTTGCACTCACGCCTTCTGTTAAGTAACCACGTGATAAAAATCTTTCACTATGTTCGTTTAGCCAGTCCATATGCTGTATCTCCTTGTTTATTTTCTATCCTTAAAATAAATCGTCGCCTGTAATACTCTTTGTTCGCTTGCTGTAGTTCACAGAGCGCTTCACAAAGAAATCGACGTGCTTGGTTGCAACCACTTCATCGTCAAACCAGTCTGTGGATTCAATAGCTTTTGCATCCACTTCAAAGATGGGTTTGTAGCCAATGCTTACAAGTGAATTGTTTAAGCGGTTCTTAATGAACTCTTCTACGGTTGTCTTGGGTAAGAAGCTTAAGTCTCCGGCCTCATAAATCCAGTCCAGTACTATTTTTTCTGATACATAGGCTTCCTTACAGGCTTCTATAACCTTTCGCTCC
>CAYXVJ010000053.1:3605-5614 GCA_964468675.1 uncultured Oscillospiraceae bacterium | reverse complement strand
ATCTCTTCATCAAACCATTCAGGATGCTCACTACGGATCACTTGTATCAGATCGATACCGAATAGACCGTGTATTTGCTCTTCTTTAGATGTCGCTTCAATCGCATTGGACATGCCCTTAAATAGGTTTTTGAATTTGTTGAACGACATAATGATGAGGAACTGGGAGAAGAGTGACACGTGTTCAATGAACAAGGAGAATAACAAGATGGACAAGGTATAGTCCTTATTGTTTTCAGTTCGAGCGAGTACCGTCGATTGTGTGAGATAGTCCACACGCTGCATGAGAGCCGGGATGTCTTTGATGCGTTCAAACTCCTCATTCAAGCCTAAGATTTCTAATAAGTGAGAATACGCATCGTGATGGCGTACCTCACTTTCTGCAAAGGTATAGCCAACAGAACCTAATTCAGGCTTAGGTAAGCGATGGTATAAATCCCCCCAGAATGTTTTAACCGCAACCTCAACTTGGGCGATAGCCAACATGGCGTGCTGAATAGCTGTTCTTTCTGCTTCCGATACATTGACTTTGAAGTCGTGAATGTCTGAGGTGTAATTGAATTCTGTATGTAGCCAATAAGAATGCTGAATGGCTTCTTTGTACTTGGCCAATTCTGGATACTCGTAAGGCTTTAAGTTCATGCGGAAACTAAAGATGTCAGGGCGTCTAGCCAAAGAGCGTTTCTCACGATATAAGATGTATGCTTTAGCTGTCAGTTTATGCTTGGATTCTAACAGTGTTAGTTCGACTAAGTCTTGGACACGCTCAACCGATAGGTTTTCAGTATCCTCTTCCTCTTCGATTAAGGCTAAGACCTGATCGCTTAAGCGTTTGGCTTCATCAATATTGAATTCACCAGTCTGAATACCAGCCTTCATAATAGCGACTGTGATCTTCTCTTGATCGAAACGTACGACTTGTCCATTTCGTTTTACGATACTATCTATATGCTTCATTTTAATGACTACCTTTCATTTGCTACGTACTCTAAACGCTTGTTGAATTCTGCTTGTTTACCCAAGTTCCAGTTCTTAATAGGTCTGTAGTAGCCTGTTATACGGCTATAGACTTCTGTCTCCATGCTGCAATGTGGACATATAGCTTGTTCACCAGGAAGATAGGCATGGGTTTTACACACCGAATATGTAGGGGATAAGGTGTAGTACGGTAGTTTATAGTTCTCGGCAATTACCTTAACCAGCTTTGCAGCACTGGACCAGTCTGGCAGTTTCTCGCCTAGGAAGGCATGGAAGACCGTACCTGATGTGTAGAGCGTTTGTAATTCATCTTGGATATCTAAAGCACTAAATACATCATCTGTATATGAGACCGGTAGATGTGAACTGTTTGTATAAAAAGGTGCGTCACCTTCTAATCCTGACGTTTTTATATCTGGGTATCGTTTTAGATCGTGCTTGGCCAGCCTGTAAGCTGTACTCTCAGCAGGTGTCGCTTCTAGATTGTAGAGATCACCGTATTCTTCTTGGTAGTCGGATAAGCGCTCACGCATGTGGTTTAATACTCGTTTGCTAAAGCTTAATCCTTCAGTGCTTGATAGATCGCCGTCTAGCCATTCGGCGTTTTGTATGGCTTCATTCATGCCAACAAGGCCGATGGTGGAGAAGTGGTTTTGGAAGCTTTGTAGGTAGTGCTTGGTATAAGGATATAAACCTTGTGCCAAGAGTTCTGAGACAACGGTACGCTTTGTTTTTAACGATCTGGCTGCAAGATCCATCTGCTTATTTAGGGCAATAAAGAACTCAGATTCATCTTTGGCCAAGTAAGCTAAGCGTGGTAAGTTAATGGTCACCACACCGATTGATCCTGTGCTCTCACCACTGCCGAAGTAACCACCAGATTTCTTACGTAGTTCACGTAGGTCCAAGCGCAAGCGGCAGCACATGCTCCTGACATCAGAAGGTTCCATGTCGCTGTTGAGGTAATTGGAGAAATATGGTGTACCGTATTTTGCGGTCATTTCAAATAATAATTTATTATTTTCGGTTTCA
>CAYXVJ010000053.1:0-3595 GCA_964468675.1 uncultured Oscillospiraceae bacterium | reverse complement strand
CAATAGACGGTTATTTGTATTGTCAGACCAGTCAAAGTCTTTGGTGATTGAATAGGTTGGAATTGGATATTGGAAACCTCTACCATTCGCATCACCTTCGATCATGACTTCAATAAAAGCGCGATTGATTAAATCCATCTCAGCCTGGCAATCTTTATACTTGAATGCTTGATATTCACCACCGACAATGGCACGTTCATCTGCTAGGTCACTAGGGACTGTCCAATCGAGGGTGATATTGGAAAATGGTGATTGAGTGCCCCAGCGGCTCGGTGTATTCACACCATATATAAAGGATTCAATGCTCTTCTTGACCTGATCAAAGCTTAAATGATCTACTTTAACGAAAGGTGCAAGATAGGTGTCGAATGATGAAAAGGCTTGAGCGCCAGCCCACTCGTTTTGCATGATGCCAAGGAAGTTCACCATCTGATTACATAAGGTAGCCAAGTGTTTCGCAGGTTTAGAGCTGATTTTACCTTCAACGCCTCCTAAACCTTCTTGAATCAATTGCTTGAGTGACCAGCCAGCACAGTAGCCGGTGAGCATGGATAAGTCATGGATGTGTAAGTCTGCATCTCGGTGGGCATTGGCAATATCTTCGTCATAGATCTCAGATAGCCAATAGTTTGCAGTAATGGCTCCGCTATTGCTTAAAATGAGACCGCCAACAGAATAGGTAACCGTAGAGTTCTCTTTGACACGCCAATCTAAGAGACCTAGATAGCTATCGACTAGTTTTTTATAGTCCAGTAAGCTGTCTTTGGCATCGCGTGCTTTTTCGTGTTGCTTGCGGTATAAGATGTAATTTCTAGCAACATCCGTATAGCCAGACAGACTTAAGATGCGCTCAACACTGTCTTGGATGTCTTCTACATCTACCGCATGCCCATCCATTTTTCTTTCGAAATCGGCACATACATTTAGTGCTAAGAAATGAATGATGTTACTATCGATCTGTCTTTTACTGGCTTCAAAGGCTTTGGACAGTGCATTTTCAATTTTTGTTAAATTAAAATCAACTGTTTCTCTATTTCGTTTAATCACTTGATATTTCATAATTCTCCTCTTAAAACTATATTTTTTCTAATGCTTAATGCGTTTTTATAAAACATTTTCAATGTGCTAGGGTCGTAAGCACTTAAGTCCTCTTCGAAACAATTCTTGCTGTCAACAAAGTTCTGCCAGTACCAGGGGATGGCTTCATATGGCTGTAGTAGCTTTGCCATCTCGTATAAGTCTTCTTCACGGTGAAAATCTTTGACAATCGTTGTACGAAGTTCTAGCTCTACATTGCTAGCCAAAAGAATAGATAGGCTCTTTTGGAAGCGTTCTGTCTGCTTAGGTTTTGTCTTCGCGATCAGTGGGTACTGATCCCATGTATGCTTGATATCGAGTGCGACCATATCCACTAGCTCTTGCTCTAATAGGGCTTCTAGCTGTTCAGGGTAAAATCCTGATGTATCTAGCTTCACATCAAATCCCATGGCTTTGACATCTTTAATAAATGGAAGTAAATTCTTTTGCATCAAAGGTTCACCACCACTGATGCATATGCCATCTAAGACGGATCTTCGTTTTTCTAAGAGTTGGAATACCTCATCTACATCTATTGTGCCTTCGTTTACTGCTGCGGATGCAAGCTTACTATTGTGGCAATAAGGGCAGCGTAAAGGACAGCTTGGTGTAAACACAGTGGCTGCTATTTTCCCCGGATAGTCGAGCAATGTGCATCTTTGTATGCCTGCAATGTTCAAATGATTTCATCAACCTTTCTTTGTAACAAGAAAAAATCCTGTTCCATCAGTCGAACAGGATCACGAGCGTTGATGTATAAATGGGTCCAGAAAACCTAAAGATACAAATAAACTAATGAACACTGTTTTCGAGTGACGCGAAAATTATCAGTGAAAATTCATCTTAGGCATTCGGACTGATATACATCCAGGATATATAAACACCGTAGCGGCTCTGTGCAGGATTCAAACCTGACTTCCCCTAAGCAAGAATCAACATATTGTGCTTAGATTCTATTACGGGCACAATATGTTGTCAATGAGGCACGTTGCTAATCTTTTTCCAAAAAGAAGATAAAATAAATGGTACACTTTTCATATGAGTGAAATGAACGCCTCTTTATTAGCTGTAATCTGATTTAGTTTGAACTAGAGACCTTCGTTTACTCATGTATTTCTTACTATAGAATTCTTTAGAGGAGCAGTTTATGAACAAGATCAATAGAATCAATGCAGAAGATGCACCAGCAGCAGTAGGACCATACTGCCATGTCGTGACTTATGGAGATATGGTATTCACATCAGGGCAGATCCCTCTAGATGCAAGTACAGGTGAAGTAGTGCCTGGTGGTATTACAGAGCAAACAGAGCAGGTCATTAAGAATTTGAAGCTAGTTTTAGAAGCTGCAGGATCAAATTTAGATAACGTATTGAAGACAACATGCTTCCTACACGATATGGCTGACTTTGCGAAGTTTAATGCAGTCTATGCAAATCACTTTAGCAAGAAGCCAGCAAGGTCTTGTGTGGCAGTTAAAACACTACCCATGAACGTACTTTGTGAAATTGAAGTTGTAGCGGTAAAGATTTAGATAAGGGGATTGTCTATGCACGTACTTGCCATCGCAAATAGTTTCGGACAAGATGCCCTTCAGTATCTCAATCAGATTGCAAAAGCAGATGGGGTAGAGATTGAAGCCATAAACCTCATGATAGGAGGTTGTAGCTTAGAACGGCATGCAAGGCTTCTTCGTCAAATTGAGGCCACCCCAAAGCGGCTTAGTGTAGATGAGTGGAGTGACCGTTTCTATTCTCTTGAAATTAACGGTGAAGATACAGGTGAATATATCAGCCTAAAAGAAGCACTTCAAATTCGAAATTGGGACGTGGTAACCTTTCAACAAGCAAGTCACTATAGTGGAGTAGAAGAATCTTTCGAACCCTATTTAAGTGAACTGCTCGGTATCGTAAAGCGAACGAATCCCGAAGCAAAGTGCTATATGCATGAGACCTGGGCTTATGAAGTGGACAGCGAACATGAAGGTTTTAATACCTATGGACGTGACCAAGGGGAGATGTACCGAAGGCTCAATTCTGCATATACACGTCATGCAAATACACATGGTTTAGATCTGATTCCTGTTGGTCGTTTGATTCAAGACTTAAGAGCGGATAGATCTTTTAATGTTGCCAAGGGTGGTATCAGTTTATGTCGTGATGGATTCCATCTTGATTTCACCTATGGACGTTATGCAGCAGGCTTGCTGTGGTACCGAAAGTTAAGTGGAAGATCCGTATTGGAAAACTCGTTTTTACCACCTGCAACAGATGGTGAAACACTCGATTTAAACTTGATAGACAAAATAAAAAGAGCGGTTCAATCAGTCGAATTAAATCTGTAAGGAAAGATCGATTGATGCGAATTGAAAGTGCAATTTAACAATTAACTATACTGCTAGTAAATGATTTGAGCACTGTAATAGATATGACCTGATGTAAAGACGTTCTGTCTGAAATCAGGTCATTTTTAGTGTGCCAGGCATGGCACGTTACTAGGTGGTGCAAGTCCACTGTGCGGG
>CAYXVJ010000052.1:0-12877 GCA_964468675.1 uncultured Oscillospiraceae bacterium | reverse complement strand
CCCATGGGAGTTGATCTGGTGTTCTGGCTGCTGGGACACATAAGGTCTCATAACCATCAACGACTAGAACATTATCTGCTTCTTGATCATCTGAGCTCTTCTTTGAGCTGAGTTCACGAGTAAATCTACCTTGTGTAGAATCATACTTCAATTGATATGCGAAGTACTCTGCATCTGTTGAGACGTCTGTAACTGCGACGACTTCAATTTCCTTACCAAGCAGACCTTGCTCCGCGATGGCTCTGAACACGAGTCTGCCAATGCGGCCAAATCCGTTAATACCGACTTTGATTGCCATATAGTTCCTCCTATTGTCCTCGGGATTCCGAGGCATTAAATTCACTTGACGTTCCTAAACGTACGATATAATTATAACAGTTGTTGAGATCAATTCAAGGAAAAATGACACATTCTAACAAATATCGTGATAAGAGAACAATAATAGGTCTTATCATTTCAGTTCATAGCTGATAAACTATAATTAATTGGGTATGCAAAGATTCAATTTAGATTTTGAACGGTCAAATTGAGAATAATATTAATTGCAGACTCGAAGAGAAAGGCAGGTAAACAATGTTTAAGTTTCCTATTGGCGTAATCATCGATTCATTCCGTCTTCCTATTCCAGAAGCAATCAAAAAAGCCAAAGAAATCGGAGCTACTGGTTTACAAGTATATTCGACAAGTGGTGAGCTCGCCCCAGAAAATATGACTGAAGAGAAGATAGCCGAATTCAACAAAATGGTTGCAGACGCAGGTCTTGAGGTTTCAGCCCTTGTCGGTGACATTGGTGGTTTTGCAATTGTTGAGAACAATGAGGCAAACGTCGAGAAGAGCAAACGAATCATGGATCTCGCGCTTAAACTCAACTGTAACGTTGTCACAACCCATATCGGTGTGATTCCAGAGGATAAAAACGATCCAATGTACCGCGTCTACCAAGACGTCTGTAATGAGCTTGGTGCATATGGTGACAAAATTGGTGCACACTTCGCCATCGAGACTGGCCCTGAGACATCTCAAACATTGTTTGACTTCCTTGAGAGCTTAGATAGCAAGGGTGTTGGCGTAAACTATGACCCAGCAAACCTCGTCATGGTCACAGGTGATGACCCTGTTGCAGGTGTTCATATCTTGAAAGATTACATCTTCCACACCCATGCTAAAGATGGTGTCCGTCATAAACCAGTTGATCCACATGCCGTCTACCATGGTGGAACAAATCTAGACATGGATCAATACTTCGAAGAAGTCCCACTTGGCCAAGGTGCAGTTGACTGGCCAAACTACCTCAAAGCACTTGAGGACATCGGCTATCGTAGTTTCTTAACCATCGAGAGAGAGACTGGCGACCAACCTATCGAAGACATCAAACTTGCTGTTGACTTCCTAAAGGAAATCACAGGTCAATAAGAAGAACAGCTTATAAAAACACGAAGTGCCGTCCAAAAGGATGGCACTTTTATCTTAAAATTTATTTTGCTAATGCCTTATAGGCTTCACAATTCATTTCCATAATGCGGCGAGAAATACAAAGCATAACATTTGCGCTTTTATTTGATTTAGTCCGCCTCTCCCCTCAATACTTTGCGCCTGATCTTACCCGATATGGTCTTGGGTAGGACATGTTGGAATTCAATAATGCGGGGGTATTTATATGGGGCTGTTGTTTGCTTCACAAAGTGCTTCAGTTCATCTGCTAGGTCTAGCGATGCTGTATAACCCTTCGCTAAGACAATTGTTGCCTTAATGACTTGACCACGAATAGGATCTTCTTCACCTGTAACCGCACACTCCATTACAGCCGGATGCGCCATTAAGACATTTTCAACTTCAAATGGACTGATCTTGTAACCGGAGGATTTAATCATATCGTCTGTACGGCCTACATAGCTTACATAACCATCCTCATCCATCACGGCAAGGTCATGGGTATGGTAGAGTCCATCATGCCAAAAGCTCTTTGTTAGCTCTGGGTCACCATAGTAACCACGGAACATCCCTACATTATTCACATCGTCAAAATCACCGACGGTACGAAGACAGATCTCGCCTACTTCCCCCACTTCGGCTTCTTCTCCCTCATCGTTTATAAGGACAACATTGTAAATAGGATTGGGCTTACCCATCTTTCCAGATTTCGCTTCCATCCAATAGTAAGTAGTAATTGTACAGGTCGTCTCTGTTTGACCGAAGCCTTCTCTGATCTCAAGACCTGTAGCATCTTTCCAGCGATTGAAGACTTCTGGATTCAAGGCTTCACCTGCCACAGTGCAATGTTGTAGATTAGTCAAATCATAGTTGCTTAAGTCTTCATGGATCAAGAAACGGTAAATCGTAGGTGGTGCACAAAAGGTCGTCACTTGATCTGTTGAGATACGTTCTAGCATGTTTACAGGGTCAAAGCGATCAAAGTCATAGACGTAGATACCTGCTCCCATGAGCCATTGTCCGTAGATCTTACCCCACATGGCTTTGGCCCAACCTGTTTCAGACACGGTTAAGTGTAAGCCATTAGGATCTACCTTTTGCCAGTACTTAGCGGTCACGATGTGTGCTAATGGATAGGTAAAATCATGAGCAACCATTTTAGCTAAGCCTGTCGTACCTGAGGTGAAATAAATCAACATCGTGTCGTTTAGCTTAGGTTTTTCTTCATCAGTTATTTGAAATGCTGGAGCATCTAATAGGCCTTGGTCGTAATCTATCCATCCTGAACGCTTACCGTTGACAGCAATCTTGTGCTCTAATTTCTTATAGTTTTCTAGCGCAAGTTCAATCTCAGGAGCAATACCATCTTCCATTGTTGAGATGACAGCTTTTATACCTGCCACTTCAAAACGATACTCCAAGTCTAATGCCTTTAATTGACTTGTAGCAGGAACTGCAATCGCACCAATCTTGTGCAAACCTAAAATAGCTGACCAGAACTGTACATGCCTCTTTAATATCAGCATGACCATATCACCCTTTTTTATACCCAAGGATTTAAAGAAGCTTGCAGCCTGGTCACTTGACTTCGCAAAATCAGCAAAACTAAGTGTCTTTGTTTCGCCTCTTTCATTGCACCACTGCATGGCACGTCTATCTGGCTCAATCTTGGCAATCGCATCAATACAGTCGTAAGCAAAGTTGAATTGCTCAGGACTTTTGATTGAAAAATCAGTGATTCTTCCGGATGTATCTGTTATTTCATTTAAATATTTTGTATGCAAATGTTCTGCATCGCTCATCTGTTGATTTACGTTCATTTAGTCATCTCTTTCTGGTCGAAACCGGGTGCAAACAGTTTGATACTCAAACTATTTGACAATCAATAGATGGAATTATGCCACAGTTGAGTCTACATGGCAAACATGATATGTCACAAAATTCAAATTGCAGAATAAGGAACAAAAAAGAAACACCACAGTTTTTAAGCTGTAGTGCTTCCATATCTTTTATTTAACTATCTACAGGAATCATTTTTTAGGCTTAAACTGTTTACTATAAGCCTTAGCTTTCTTATCCGAACTAAGCCAACCATATTTTTTCATGAAGCCTAGTTTTTCATCGTCGGTTTTCCATTTTTTTGTACTACGTAAAACACCTTGTTTCCGAATGTTTTCTTTACCATCGAAGTACTTCCGATCAGGACCTCGCTTAAACCTTGTAGGGACACCATCTTTTACTTCACTCCAGAATGTGGACTTGCTGTCTCTAGGATAAAAAGTATCACCTATGAGTCCATCCAATTTACCCGCTTTCATTCGTCTAAGTAAATTGTTTTCTTTCCTTGTGCGTCTCGTCTTCTTACCATTGTGCTTCCTTGATGGTTTAAAGATCTTGCCTATGATTTGAAACCCAATACCTTTTGTTCGACCACTTCTCTTATTAGCCATATTGACCCTCCAACAACCTGAATCATTAAACGTGTTCACTTGTTCCAAAGAAGATAGTACATGCATGGCATATCCCTTTTTACTCAATTCTCTGCATGGGTGGCTCTATTGAACTGCAATATTCACCTCTTCGAATTATACAATATAAGCACTCTAATAAATGCATATATGTACTCAAACTACTGTTCAGTTTATGACCCGATACTGAAGCTTAGGTGTTTTGTATCTGAAGATTGTCTGAACAGTTATATCTGTTTTGTAAACATATAAAAATCCCGTTTGTAAGATCGGTCTTGATCTACAAACGGGATTTAAAAGTCTTAAATTTAATTATTCAACATCAGATGAACTGACTGGTAAAACTACCTTTGATTACTCTTCAATTAAAACAGCTCTAACCAAAGACGCTTCTGCTTCAGGGATGTTGAGTGGTAAAGCGGATAAGAAGTACTTGCCTGCATCTACTTTAGCTAAACGCACATCCTCGATGATGGCAACGCCATTACCTAAGAGAATGTCATGGACCTCATGCTTTGGCTTATCGCGTTCAATGCTCATGGCATCTAAACCTACTGTTTTAACGCCAAGATCGACTAGATACTGTGCTGCATCTTCTTCTAAGTAGACGAACTTGAAGTTAAAGTGATCTTCAAAAGAGTTCTTGGTCTTAAAGATGACAATTCTATTCGGATCGATGTCAAGATCCTTGATGTCCTTTAAGTAAATGGCTTCATCCACATGGCTCAAATCAAAGACTTCACAAGGACCTATGAAGTGCTCTAAGGCAGTCTCGCCTAAGGGCCTTCCATTCTCGATCATGTGCTTGGGTGCATCTACGTGCGTCCCTGTATGAAGGTTGGTCTTCATCTCAGATTCATGGACCGTCTTCTCCTCATACGTCGACAAGGTCGTTAAGTGAAACTTCTTTGACTCATAGTTCTTATACACTGCTGTATCTTTGTTTAAGGGCCTGGAAATATCATGTAATTTCATCTTTGTCCTCCATATTTATATAAATTTTATTACACACTGTTTTAAGCACTGCTTAGTTTTTTAAGCCTTACGGTTAAAGCCATCGCCTACCAAGTCATACTCCCATGCTCTGCCGTCACGACTAAGCATCTCTTCTGCTTCTTTAGGTCCCCATGAACCGTGTTCATAAGGGAATACTTTGCCACCAGACGAGAGGTAGGAATCCAATAGTTCGTTTGCAAAGTGCCAGCTAGCTTCAATCTGATCCCAACGAGAGAATAAGGTCTGCTCTTGCCTGAAGCAAGCTTCTAGTAAGCGCTCGTATGCCTCAGGTGTATTTTGATAGTTCTCAAGGTTACAACTCTGGCAATAGTCCATATGGACTTCTTCTAAGACATTTTCAGTACCTGGCTTCTTCACGTTGAAACGTAAGTAGATGCCTTCATCTGGCTGCACTTTAATAACGAGAATGTTGGCAGGTGTATTTGCATCTGTTTTCCTGAATGTGATTATGATCTCTGTGTCACGCTTGTGCAGCTTTTTACCGGTTCGGATATAAAAAGGCACATCTAGCCATCTTGGTGTATCGATGTAGAGCTTTAATGCAGCATACGTTGCTGTGTCGCTGTCAGAGTCCACCCTAGGCTCATCTTTATAACCTTCATACTGACCTAAAACGAGATGTTCTAAGCTGTCGCTACCCGCTACAGGCCTTAATGACTTTAAGACATCGTACTGGGCATCATGTAGGGCTTCGGCACTCTCTTCACTCGGTTGCTCTAACGCTAAAACAGATAGAACCTGGAACAAGTGGTTTTGCACCATGTCTCTAAAGGCACCACTTTGATCGTAATACGCGCCTCTAGTCTCTACACCAACGGTTTCAAAGGCATTGATCTGCACGTTATCGATAAAGTGTCTGTTCCAGATGCCTGAAAAGATGGCATTGCTAAAACGCACCTGCAAGATATTGCGGATCATTTCTTTACCTAAATAGTGATCGATATGGTAAATATTCTTCTCGCCATAGGTCTTAACCAATTCTTTATTGAGGCTTGAAGCATCCTTTAAGTTATCACCAAAAGGTTTTTCTAAAATCATGCGAGAGTTCTCTTGATTTAACTGTGCGTGACCTACTCCCTCCGTAATGGCATGGAAGGCACTCGGTGCAACCGCATAGTAAAAGACACGCTGGTGCTTTGGGAATCTTTCATCCAAATATTGTCCTAAGTCCTTATAGGCATCCAGCACGTTAAAATCCATCTTAAAATAGTGTATTGTATCTTGAAAGGTTTCGTATAGTTCTTCGTTGAAGCGTACCCTGGTATGTTCCTTTACCCAGTCCTTCGCTTGCTCTCGATAGCCATCAATGCCTAAGTCGCGTCGACCAATAGGAATGATATCGACATCTACATTTAAACTGTTTATCGCATAATGGTTATACATGGCAGGAAGAAGCTTCCTAAACGTTAAGTCTCCACTACCGCCGAAGATCACGAGCGCGATTGCTCCGCCATTGATTTTCTTTTTATTGTTTCCATCTACGGGCATCTTTGGCCCTCCTAGTCTATACTCTACTAATCAGCATAGCACGAGTCTAGTGATCGTGTAGGATTTTATGTACTTGAAATTAGTATAATATGAGTAGGAATGAATGAACTATCGAAATGAGAGTAATGGTATAGATGAGAAAACATAACAGCTGGGATAATAAAGATAAGGATGAGGCGTTATTCGATCAAGAAGACATCTTCGAAGAAGAATTAGGCATGGATCTTGACACTGAAATACAAGTCGATAAAACGGATAAGAAAGAAGAGGATAGTCCTAAAACGGCTCTTGTTCGTACACCTAGTATCCGCCAATTCAAGTTAGATGAAGATCTAGTCTTCGAAGAAGAAGAAGAAAAAGAAGATCTTCTTGATGCAACAGATTTAAAAACAGATGAACAAAACGAAGACGAAACAGTCATTCGACAAGCACCAGATCTTCGTCCACGTTCATCTAGGCCACCCAAAGCTCAAGTAATTCGAGGCAAAAGGCAAATGGACCCTCTAGGTTCTACTGAGATCGGCTCAAGAGATATAACGGTTAAAACGCCTGTACCTAGAGTAGACGAGATATTGCCCAAGCAAGAACTGCCTGAAGAGGTGGATGAAACTAAGATCCCAAAAGCGATAAGCCAAAAAGATCGAACAAAGCAGCAAAAGGCAAATAAAAAGATTGCTCGTAGTAAAAAACCTAAAGTCAAGACTGCCCAAAGACAAGCCAATCGTTTTACTATAGATAAACGTTTCTTTACCATGCGCACTGCTGGCATATTGCTATTAGTTTCTGCTTGTTTAGAACTCCTACTAATTATGCTTTGGTCAAGGATCCCTGATGGGCTTTATGGTTTAGATAAAACAGGTTTTTCGGGCAACATACTCGCAACGGTATTGACTCAACTCTTATTGGTACTGATTCCATCTGTCCTTATTGTGGCGCTGTTTCGTCTCCCCACAAGCGAGATTGTAGGGACTGAAAAAATGAGTTTTGGTTTGGGGCTCTTAAGCTTTGCCATTGGTATACCTGCAGGACTCTTCTTCCACGCACTAAACAATGTCTTTATGTTCATCTTGACGCAGATGGATATCTTATTACCTGAAGCAAACAGAAACACTTTTGTGATGCCTGAAGAGCCAAGTTTATTGCCGATTTTACTGATTGCAACAGTCCTTGCACCTGCAGTGTTTGAGGAACTGATGTTTAGAGGCATTGTACTCCCACAAATGGCTAAATCAGGCTTAATACGCTCTAGCCTTTTGATTCAAGCTCTAGCCTTTGCCCTCTTCCATGACGATCCTCTATTCTTTATTGCACCTCTAGGAGCTGGCATAATCTTAGGCTTTTTAAGACTGAAGTCTGCTAGCATCTATCCTTCGATATTAGCCCATATCAGCATGAATTTATCAATACTCTTTATCTCGCCTTTACTACCACGTTTAAGTGCATACTTGATTCTTTCTTTAGGTAGTAGCAGTAATTTATTTTTCAGTGCGAACCTCATTGTAGCCATCGTTATGGGCTTGCTCTTGATGCCGCTCTTCGCCTTGTTAAGCAACATGACTGCCCTACCCGTAGATCTCTTTAGCGATAAAGAAGAAGAAAAGACTCCTCGGCGCAAACGGATTTTCTTTATCTCGTCTGCCAAGGAGCCTAGTCATTTTGATAAAACGCTTAATTCACCTAGTGCAAGTCCTTACCTGGACCCATTTCTATTTGTAGCACTCTTGATCTTCCTATTAATATTGCTTGGAAATTACTACATAAGTTTGTAACTTAGCTATCTTGAATCCCTTCTTGTAGAGGAACCAAGTAAGTATTAATGTTGGCTTCATGCTCTGCAAAGGTAGAAGCAAAAGCATTGGTACCATCGCCCTTAGCGGCGAAGTAGTAAACACCTTGGTGATCTACATCTGGGTACAAGGCTGCCCTTATGGCGAGCTCAGAGGGGGAGCAGATCGGTCCTGGAGGAAGTCCTGGTGAAATATAGGTATTGTAGTAGCTAAGCATCTGGAGGTCTTCTGCCTGCACGATGAAGATAGGCTCTTTGCCTTGCTTGATGCGCAGGTAATTGACGGTCGCACAAGACTGCAATAGATCTTCTTGTTTCATACGGTTATGGAAGACCCTTGAAACAAGCGCCATGTCGTCGTAGTGTCCACTTTCCATCTGAATAACAGACGCCAGTGTGATGATCTGATCCATGGTCATGCCAAGCTCAGCTGCACGCTCAAAGTACTCATCTTTAAGCTTTCTGTCTGCGTTATCCAAAATGGTTCTCAAGATCTCTTCTACGGATGTATTTAGATCAAAGAGATAGGTATCTGGGAACAAGTAGCCTTGTAAGACCCATTCACGCTCAACTAAGGTCTCATCTGATTCTAATATCGCTGAGTCCATGTTCGGTATAGCTTGAATGAAATCATAGTCTGAGAACATGGTCGGATGGCTTACAATCGCATCCATTTCCGCCTCATCAAAGATAATGTCATGGTCGAATAAGACTTGCTTGAATTCCTCATACGTTAAGTCTTCTGGGAACCTAACCGATACTGTTGCAGGATTCAAGGTCAAGGTGTACATGATCTCATCGTAGCTCATGTCTTTCGTGACAAAGTGCGTACCAGAGCGATACAAGTCATCAAAGCCATTGAATTTAGACAGCAAGGTGTAGAGCAAGGTGTTATCAATGACACCTAAGTCTTCTAAGCGGTCAGCTATGTCAGATGGTGTGTCACCAAGCTCGATATAGACCATAACCGCACCTGGTGTATCAGCGGTCACCAAGATGTCTTGTGGATCAGGATCATCTCGATTCAAATCATCTGGATCAGCTGTTGCCGGATCTGGCGTAGGGGTCGGATTGGCCTTGGCCTCAATCGCAGCATCGTATGCTGCGAAACGGTCATTTTGATTTAGTATATATTGATAGCCTACGAGTAATCCACCGCCTAGGGCCACCACAAGGACGACCACAACGGTTAATACTGCAAGCACTCGTGCAAGTTTAGGTGATAGCATCTCATGCCTCCTAAATTGGTTTTTACCAGTCTAATTATAGCACGTGACATGTGTAAATTTTGTTAAGTGTTTTTTTGGCGCTGCTTCATGCGAAGATCGTTATTCAAAATCTTCTTTCTCAGGCGAATGGATGCCGGTGTAATCTCTACCAATTCATCGTTATCGATGAATTCCAAGCATTGTTCTAAAGAGAAGCGGATGGGCGGTACAAGCCTTAGTGCATCATCTGAACCAGAGGCACGGATGTTGGTGACGTGTTTCTTCTTACATACGTTAACCATAACGTCCTCAGATTTAGGGTTACGGCCTACGATCATGCCCTCATACACTTCAGTACCTGCATCAATGAAGAGTTCACCACGGTTTTGCGCATTGTGCAAGCCATAGGTGACTGCTGTGCCTCGCTCAAATGCGACCAAGACACCATGTGTTCTGGTTTCAATCTCACCTTTCCAAGGTTCAAAGCCAAAGATCACACTGTTCATAATGCCGTTGCCTTTGGTATCGGTTAAGAATTCTGAACGGTAGCCAATTAAACCACGAGAAGGAATTTTAAACTCCAAGCGAGTATAGCCTTTATCTGGCGGTAACATGTTGATCATTTCAGCTTTTCTTGTACCTAGCTTTTCAATGACGACTCCGACATACTCTTCAGGTACGTCAATCATTAACTGCTCAACAGGCTCACTTGCCACACCATCAATCTCTTTGACGATAACAGTCGGCTTGGATACTTGGAACTCATAGCCTTGACGGCGCATGTTTTCAATCAAGATGGATAAGTGTAACTCACCTCTACCTTTTACGATGTAGCTATCAGGCGAACCCGTTTCTTCTAAGCGCATGGCCACATTCGTTTCCATTTCCTTAAACAACCGTGATCGTAAATGACGGCTCGTCACGTACTTACCTTCTAAACCTGCAAAGGGTGAGTTATTGACCGAAAAGGTCATTGAAATGGTCGGTTCATCGATGTTGATGAAAGGTAAGGGTTCAACTAAATCCGTACTACAGATCGTGTCACCAATGTTGATGTCTTGGATACCTGCAACACAGACAATCTCGCCAACTGTAGCTTCATGAATACCTGCACGGTTTAAACCTTCAAAACGCATCAGCTTCGATACTTTATGTTGTGATCTCGATGAATCATCAAAGCCTGCTACGATGACTTGCTGGTTCTCTAAGATCTTACCTCGCTCGATACGACCGATCGCAATACGACCAACATAAGGATCCACATCAATGTTTGATACTAGAATCTGTAATGGACGATCTACTAGGCCTACAGGAGATGGAATGGTACTAACAATTGTCTCGAAGAGCGGCTCAATGTCACTTGTCAGTCCAGATTGTGCTTCTTCTAAATCCATAGACGCATAACCGCCTCTAGCAGAGGCATATACAACTGGGAACTCCAATTGATCGTCATCTGCACCGAGCTCCATAAAGAGTTCAAAGACCATGTCTTCTACTTCTTTAGGTCTTGCATCAGGGCGATCAATCTTATTAATGACAACGATGGGGACGAGGCGCATTTCTAAGGCCTTGCGCAGCACAAATCTTGTCTGTGGCATGGGGCCATCGTAGGCATCGACAACCAAGAGTACACCATCAACCATCTTTAAGACGCGCTCTACTTCTCCACCAAAGTCTGCGTGACCTGGTGTATCCACAATGTTGATGCGGTAATCGTTATGGAGCACGGCTGTATTCTTAGCCAAAATAGTAATGCCACGCTCCCTTTCAATGTCATCAGAGTCCATGACTCTCGTGTCCACTTGCTCGTGTTCACGGAAGGTACCAGACTGCTTTAACATGGCATCTACTAATGTTGTTTTACCATGGTCAACGTGCGCGATGATGGCTACGTTCTTTAAATGATCTATTGTTTGGCCAATCTCTTGATTGTTATTCTTGTCATTAACTGTTTCGCTCATGCAAATTTCCTTTTAGTTTCTCGTTCTTCTCTTTATTTCTAAAGGTTAAACGGATGGGTGTGCCTTCAAATCCGAAAGCACGACGGATTTCATTTTCTAAATAACGGTCATAACTGAAGTGGATCAAATCCGTCGAGTTTACAAAGAGTACAAACTCTGGTGGTTGGATAGCAACTTGAGTGGCGTAAGAAATCTTAAGCCTTCTACCTTTATATTGTGGAGCGGGGTGCATAGCTGTCACTTCACCGATTAAGTCATTAAAGACACCGGTTGTGATACGCCTTGTTGCCTGCTCGTATACGTCCTTGATCATGGGCAAGATTCTATCGGTACGTTGGCCGTTTAATGCTGATATAAAGACGACGGGGGCGTAAGCCATGAAGATTAACTTTTCTCTGACCTTCCTTGTATAGTCGGCCATGGTATTGGTATCTTTATCTTCAATTAAGTCCCACTTATTGATAACAATAATGCTTGCTTTACCATTTCTGTGGGCAAGGCCAGCTATCTTTGTATCTTGTTCTGTAACGCCATCTACAGCATCAATCAGTATCAAGCACACGTCAGCTCGTTCTATTGCTGCAATTGCACGGATAATACTATATCGTTCTATTGCATCATTAATTTTACTCTTTCTACGCATTCCTGCCGTATCAACAAAGAGGTAACGATTGCCATCTGCCGCAATCTTAGTATTAATGGGGTCTCTAGTCGTACCCGCTACAGGCGATACAATGGCTCTATCCTCACCTGCGATACGATTCAATAAAGAGGACTTACCAGCGTTTGGCTTACCTACAATCGCAACTGAGATTTCCCCTTCATCTGGTGCATCCAAGCGGTCTTTAGGCAGTAAGTCAACCACTTCATCCAATAAGTCACCCATACCAAGGCCATGTACGGCTGATATAGGGTATATAGCTTCAAAGCCTAGTGTGTAGAACTCGTAAATGTCAGCTGGCGGATCACCAGGTGTGTCCACCTTATTTACGGCCAAGATGACAGGCTTGCCTGACATGCGTAGCATGGTCGCAATATCTGTATCCGATGCATGAAGGCCAACTTTAATGTCGACAACAAATACGATCACATCACAAGTGTCAATGGCAATTTCTGCTTGAGCACGCATATGCTGTAGCATGTCATCATCTGTCTTGGGCTCAATACCACCGGTATCGATCAAGGTCAGATGCTGATTCAACCATTCTATATCCATATAAACGCGGTCGCGTGTGACACCTGGGGTATCATCGATAATCGAGATCCGTCTGCCGGCGAGGAAGTTAAACAAAGTCGACTTCCCGACATTCGGGCGCCCGACAATTGCTACCAAAGCATTATTCATTTGCGAGTACTCCTTGAATTTAATAGCGAAAAAACAGCGAGTAGTAAGTACACCCGCTGCTCTCATACAATCATCTAACTAGAAACGATTAGTTCGCTTCCTTAACACTGATTACTTGACGTCCATTATATGTGCCACATGATTTACACACTTTATGTGACTGCATCAGCTGG
>CAYXVJ010000051.1:0-12960 GCA_964468675.1 uncultured Oscillospiraceae bacterium | reverse complement strand
AGACATCAATCGTATCATTTATATTATCCACTTGGAACTGATAGTTTTTCCCGAGATTAGACTGATTATCCTTTATGAGAAACATGATAGATCAAAGCAATTTATATTTTTCTATAGTAAGTAAAAGATTTAAATGCGACGATCTACAAGCGAATAAAAATATCCATTGCTTATCGATCCTTTTACAGCTATGCTATGCCTAAACTAAACAGGGCAATGAAAGGCGACGAGTGTATGCAAAGTAAACGTTTTATTACCGACAGGTCTTACTATAAAAGGCTTCTTTTTTTGGCTATACCTATTGCCTTACAAAATCTCTTAACGGTCTCTGTAGATTTAATCGATAACCTCTCATTGGGTAGATTAGGTGACATTGCTGTGTCAGCGGCTTACCTATCCAATCAAGCAAACCAGGTCCAAGCTTGTTTAAACTTAGGCCTTACTGCCTCCATCTTAATTCTCGGTAGTCAATACTGGGGACGAGAAGATCGGGTTCGAGTCAAGCAAGTCACATCGATTGCTTGGCGCATCGGCATCATCGCAGCAGCACTATTTGCTCTCGTTTATGGTTTATTTCCTGGTGAAGTTTTGAATCTACTAACAAATGATAGAGCCATTCAGACAGCCGCCATCCCCTACTTACGTTTAACCAGCTTATCTTATATCTTTCTAGTCACTCAAAGCATGTTCATCGGTACACTTCGTATCGTTCAAATCATGCGCATGGGTACCATTGTCACAGCAGTCTCTTTAGGACTCAAACTGATTTTAAACCCCTTGCTCATTTTCAATTTGAATCTAGGTCTCACTGGAGCAGGCCTCTCTACATTGATCGTACGCATCGTTGGCTGTGCCATCGTATCTTACTATCTACTCTTTCGTGATACTAAACTTGAATTCCGAATCAAGGATTTGGCTATGTTCGACCGTGAACTTGCCAAAGATTTCTTGAAGTACGGCATTCCTGTTATTCTAGGCGATCTTGCCTGGGGCATTAACGTTGTGGCTAGAAGTTCCATTAGAGGTCACTTAGGCGCTGAAGCAACAACAGCAGTCAGTGTCGCCATGACCTTATTTTCATTCCTCACTGTCTTTATCTACGCCTTTAGAGATGTCATCTCAATAGAAATTGGCCGTACCGTTGGTGAGAATAACATTCCTCGCCTGAAGCAAATGACCAGATCCTTCCAACTGTGTTTCCTCTTCTTAGGCCTATTCCACGGACTACTTTACTTCAGTCTATCTAGGCCATTCTTACTCTTGTATCCAGGTATTTCAGAAGGGGCAATTGTCATCTGTAAGCAGTACATGAATGTCTTATCCGTGACGGTTGTAGGTTCAGCGTATCAGTCAACTGTTCTAACAGGTATTGTTAGAGCGGGAGGACAGACCTCGTTCGTTCTCTTTAATGACCTGATTTTTTGCTGGTTAATTGTTATGCCACTATCGCTCTTTGCCTCTTACGTCGTCAAGGCACCAATCTGGGTTGTGCTCGCTTGTTTAGAAAGCGACCAGATTTTAAAGTGTCTGGTCGCTGTCGTAAAAGTCAATCGCTATAAGTGGATTCGAAATCTAACTAGGGCTTAGTCCTCTGTTACAAAGAAGACCTTTAGCATCTTTTGTTCTTCAACCGGCTTATCACTAGCATCGGTTTTTGTGCTTGCAATCTGATCGACTGTCTCTATTCCGTGGACTACATGGCCAAAGGCAGCATAGTCACCGTTTAGGTGAGGGCTATCGATGTGGACAATGAAGAACTGGGAAGATGCGGAATTAGGTGCCATGGATCTAGCCATAGACACTACACCACGCTTATGGTCGATGTCATTCTTATTGCCATTGGATGAGAATTCACCTTCAATGGTCTTAGACGAACCACCGGTCCCAGTACCTGTAGGATCTCCAGTTTGGACCATGAAGCCATAAATGACACGGTGGAAGATGATCCCATCGTAAAAACCTTCGGCAACTAAACTCTTGAAATTAGCAACCGTTTTTGGTGCTGTTTCGCCATCTAGTTCGATGACGATGTGCTCGCCACTCTCCATAACAATGTTGACCAAATCTGTTGCTTCTTGACTTACCTTATAGCCTGGCGCGGCCGAAACATCTGATAGGTCTCTGTCATCTTCTGGAATGCTTGCCTTACATGACGCAAAGCCAAGGCTTAAAATGCTCACTAAAAATAGAGCAATGAATCTCTTGGTCAAACTAAAATTTCTTATCCTCTTACTAAACTGCATTAAAACTGTTCCTGTCTAAAATCTTTATTTTGTCTCAGTCTCACCCAAGACCAAATCGATTATATCCGATAAAATGATCTTTTGCTCATCGGATTCAATCGGTGCATCCGTAAATGCCAAAGTAATAGACTCTTTATTAAAGTGTTGACCGATAAAGTATGGCGTTAAACGCTCGATAAATAAACCATCGTTGGCATCTGAGAAGATCTCAGCATGGGTGACCACACCTTTTTCAACGTTCAATCGGACTTGAGCACTCCCCCATGGGAATCTGATGTTCTCACTTTCAAAACTAAATGGAACATTATGGCCAAACTTCCACTCCCAAGAAGAGAAGTATGCCGTACGGTTCTCTATCCATGGATGGTCAATAGCATCTTCTGGAACTGGCTCTGATCCAAGGCTATAAACCTCTTCAAAGGCTTCGATTAAGGTTTCTTTTAGACGATCAATCGTCAAGTCAGGCACCAATTGCTTGATGTTAACCACACGAGATTTAACTGAACTGACACCTTTACTCTCTAATTTGGCTTTAGAAGGCATCAAGTATTTGGCCATAGCTTCAGTATCTACATCGACAAGAATAGTGCCGTGGTGGTAATTTTTTCCCTTAGCTTGATAAAAGGCGTTACCTGAGAATTTCTTGCCGTCAATCGTGATGTCATTACGCCCGCTCTTTTCAGCATTCAAGCCTAGCTTCTTCATGGCAACTAGAATGACTTCTAATTGACGATCCAAGTCATAATTTTCAGCACTGACTAGAAAGGTAAAGTTTAAGTTTTCAGTGTCATGGTAGACACTACCACCACCAGACAAACGTCTAACCAAGTAACCACCATCTGCTTCTAGTTCATTAACCCTGCATTCAGCCCAGCAATTCTGATTACGACCTACAACGACGGTACGCTCGTTTTGCCACAGATAGAGCGTAACCACATCTGCTGGCACCGTGTCTAAGAGCCACGCTTCCATCGCTAGATTTTTGTAGGGATATGTGTTGTCTGAAATATATGTATATAGTCTGTTAATCATAAGATACCTGCTTCTAAAATTTATAATTGATTGTCCATGCGTTCAAGCTGACGTTCTAATTCTGCCAAATGTTCCGTTATCCTTGCCGTATCAAGTGACTCTTCTAGGCCTTCTTGGAGGCCATAACGTGCATCTTCATAGGTTTTTGTGACTGCTACAAAGCCATCCTTGTCTGCTATTGCGGCCATTTCTAGTTGCGCTTCATTCTTATTTGCGATCTCATGTACCGTATCTGATATGTCCAATCCACTATCTTCTTTGATATCAAGCCAGACCAAAGCTAATCTATAGGCTTCTCTATATCGATTTACAGTAGGACCTAAGTGCTTCACCTGCCGCTTATATTCTCGGTAATCTTTACGCCAAGCTCTTCTTCTACCCCTAAGGCTTAGCATCTCTGGTCTTGAGGGATCTAAAGCGAAGTGGTAATCGGTATAGTACCTGCCTTCTTCAACGTCTTCACTCTCTTCATGTTCTTGCTGGAATAAAGACTTGATAAAGGCAATCAGTTTTCTAAACATGTCCCTGATAGCAAGGGCCATTTGTTTACCATATCGCCTTAAAAGGAATACGATAAGCGTAATGACGAGTGCCGTAATGACGGCTTGGACCCAGTAGTTCCCTTCCCCTCCGCCTAAGCCATTTTCTGGCGCTGCTTCACTCGGTATCGGCTCTTGAGGAATTGGCTCTGGATCTGGTAAGAGATTCATCATAAAATTTATGAAGGCAGAGACTAGCATTACAAAGGTGTCCCAGATGAACACAAGTGTTCTCGCAATAGGTCGCCTCAGTACATAAATCACAGGGAACGATATGGTTAAGAGAGTCGTCAACTTTGCGTTAAACGAGCGCAATCCATGTGGTAATTCTTTCAAGCTTCTTGACCCTTGACGCATCAAATGATCGATATTCGTTTGATTCCTAGTCAAGAAATAGATAAAGGTTAAGTAGAACAAGATAAACAAATGGAAGTCTGGCTGTAAGGGATATCTAAAAAATGATCTGACCATCTGCAAAATAATGACCATGACGATATGTGCCGTCAAGTGAGCAGATTTAAAGATATCACCATAAGCCTTATGCGGTATATCAAAACAGTAAAGTGACAGCAATAGTGCCGATACACCTAATGCCACCATGCTGATTTGTCCTACCGTACGACCAATTAAAGCAAACACAATGCCAAATACCAGCATCAGAAGGCTACGGATCACATTGATGCCTACCGTACCCATAAGGCGACTCGTCCAATACTGGATATAGGCTTTACGCCACGCCTTATATTGCTCCATCTCGCCTAAAGCTCTCGCAGCATGTCTGCCAGGTGAACTCATCAAGGTCTCAGGTTTTGTGGCTTCCTCAATCGGGTACAAGGCGTCTTCAATCTCTGCTAGATTTGATGTCTCTAAAACATCTTCTTGATTGAGCTCCTTGATATAGTTTTTTTGTTGAATATAAAGCGGCAACATCGACAGTAAGGCGATAATGGCGAGGCCACAAAGTTTAAAGAAAGATGGCCAAATGCCATTCGATAGTTCTCCTAGATCAAGCCATTCAGCAGCCAATATGAGAGGCCAAACAGCTAAAATTAAGGCAATGAAATTTAGTAGGCGCAGTCCCCTAAGCAGTAAAATACGTCGTTGGCTATCACTTGGCATGACGCACCTCCACCGGATCAGGTAGTTTACCTGCAAGGCTGTACAGAGGCACTAAATCGGCTAAGCCTCTGGCTGTAATTTCTTGTACGAGCCCATCGTCGCTTTGTCTTGCTAATAAGCCAAGCTTCAAGCGAATGCCCCGACTATGAAGTACAGAACAAAATTCTACAATCGCTTCATCTACATATTGGCTTAAGAATAAAACATCACTTGCAGCAAGGTCTGTGCCCAGTTCAGCTAGGAGAGGCGCCATAGGTATGGCAGCGCCTGGCTCCAACCATGCAAGGATACGAAGTAGTTGGTGGACATGCTCACGTCCTGCCAAGCGTGAACTTCTATAATAGACTTGATCCGTTTCCTCTACATCTAAGCGCTCAAGTACATCTTCATTTGAGATCACAGCTCGTTGGATAACTGGATTCGATGTTGTTGCAGGATGAAAGGCAGCACCTTGCTTGGTGCTATAGCGCCCTGTAAGGTCTAAGTTTTGTTGCTCTGCAGGCAAAATCTGTCGATCGGTCAAAAATCTGCCATTGACGATAAATTCAACTGGCATACCACTGTCTAAGGTTAAATCAAAACAGGTAGCGGTTAAACGAATCGCTGATTCATAGTCCAGTTTAGTGCTAGCGAAGCGATCCATCACCGTACGCTTCTCTAAATTCAATATGACTGCAACGCTTCGATTGCTCGAATCCTGATAGTCTCTAACCATCAATTCTTGTTGCATAGCACTGGCATACCAGTGTATATCACGTAGTGGCTCATAACCTGTATAAGGCAAGACACCTGCAGGCATAAAAGGATCTGGAATATAACGTCTGTGGATTGCAAGCTCACCAAAGAGCTCTCTAAACTCCCAAGGGATCTCTTCTGTTGTATAAGGTTTTGGTAAAACAGTTATAGACACCCCAACAGGTATGGCTGTCGATAAGGTAAGACGGCCTAAAAGGTCTGTAGAGACCAAAAGTGCTTTAGAGATGCCTTGGCGACCAAATCTCGTGGTCGTGACATGCCATTCACGTCTTAACTGATGGTGGGATTTTAAACTGAAGATGCCACTAACCAATTGAAGTCTATCGGTATGAGATGAGCTAGCTCCTTTAAACTGTAGATAAGGTGATACGGCAAGCTCACTTTTTAGCCAGGGAATTGGTGTACGTCTATGGTTACTCACCAGCTCCACTACGCGCACGTCATCTCCTTCACTGACTTCTTCTACATCAAAATAACAGACGTAAGCAAGACTCTTGAGACCTAGTCGTTGAAAATAAAGTCTTTGAGCATACAGTAATAGGAATATACCGACTAAGATGGCGGTATAGATCATGCGCCTTGACCCTCTTCTACTTGTTTAAAGGCTTCACTTGGTACAGGAACGTGCTCCAATAAATCTTGTATGGCTCGCTCTGCAGCTGTGCTTGTTCGTTCGATTTGTGTACCTTTTAAAAGGATTCTATGCGCTAAAACGGGTGCAGATAAGGCTTTCACATGATCCGGTGTCACGTAGGACATACCTTCCATATAAGCTCTTGCTTGAGCTGCTCGCATCAAAGCTAAGCTTGCTCTCGGGCTTGCACCTAAACGCAGTTGTGGGCTATTTCTAGTCGCATCAATGATATCTAAGATATACACTCTGACCGCATCGTTTACTTCAACAGCCTTCACGCTATTCATAATGTGGATGAGCTCTTCTGCAGTCATGCAGGGCTCCATCTTGTCGATCGGATCATCAGTGCGGTAAGTGTCTAACATCTCAAGTTCTGCCGTGCGGTCAGGGTAACCTACAGATAGACGCATCAAGAAGCGGTCTAACTGAGCCTCAGGCAATGCATATGTACCGCTACTCTCGAGTGGGTTTTGAGTTGCTAAGACAAAGAAAGGGCTTGGCAGGTGGTAGCTTGTACCATCTACACTGACCTGTTTTTCTTGCATACACTCCAAGAGTGCTGCTTGTGTTCTTGGTGTTGCCCTGTTGATTTCATCAGCAACAAGGACGTTTGTAAAGATCGATCCTTCACGGAAACGAAAGTCACTGATTTTTTGGTCAAAGAAATTAATACCGGTTAATTCAGATGGTAAAAGATCTGGCGTGAATTGAATCCGTCTCATATCGAGATCTAAAGATTTTGCCAACGCTCTTGCCATTGTTGTCTTACCTGTTCCAGGCACATCTTCTAAAAGGACATGACCTGATGCAATAACGGCGGTGATGAGGTTGTTAATGACCTCTTCTTTACCTTTAATCGCCATGGCCACTTGCTCACTTAGGCGAGCTAGTTTTTGGATCTCACTACTATTTGCCAGCATCCACTAAATCCTCACGATCTTTACATTTCACTACTCATTTTAACACAGGCAAGACGAATACACCTTGTGATACACGCATTATAGAAAAAAGCCTCCATCTTACGATGAAGGCCAATGTCTTGAACATTTTAAGCTTACGCGTTTTTCATTTGGTTTTGACGAGCCTGTTTCCGCTCATCTTTGTAGCGGATGGCTTTATAGATCTCACCGATGATGAACGGTATGAGCATCAATGGAACCATAACCGCCCAGTCTCTAAAGTTAGGTGGTACCACCTCAAAGATCACTTCAAGGAAAGGTACGTACAAGACGACTAGTAGTAAACTGAAAGATAAAATGGTCGCTCTCACCATCGCTTTATTCGAGAATGGTCCAATCGCAATAATGGAGTAGCGGTCGGAACGGCTACTGTAGGCACGCATCAGTTCAGCCATAATCAAGGTAGCAAAGGCTAAGGTCTCTGCACCATGTGAAGGCCTTGTGCCACTCTCAGGGATGAAGTTAAACTCATCAACAGTCATGGCTTGCTCGTTGTAGTCAGCCTTGTTCTCAATGACTTCACCTTGTTGGTTAATGACTTCACCGTCATCGTTTAAGACCCAGTCTGGGTAGAAACTACGGCCAATGTTGAAAGCAATGAAGATAGAAACAAAAATTGCTACTGCTTGGACAGCCACTTGCTCGAGCATGTCTCTGTTGATGATGCTCTCTTTTTTGCCACGCGGTGGACGATCCATAATGTCTGCTTCTGGCATCTCAGAACCGAGAGCTAGAGCTGGGAAGGAGTCTGTGACTAAGTTTAGCCATAAGAGCTGTATCGGAGATAGTGGTGCGAAGGTTGGTCCTAAAATCATGGTAGATAAGAAGATAACCAAGACTTCACCCATGTTACATGAGAGTAAGAAGGTAACGAACTTACGGATGTTAGCGAAGATAACGCGGCCTTCTGATACAGCAGATACGATGGTTGCAAAGTTATCGTCTGTCAAGATCATCTCAGCTGTGCTCTTAGCCACTTCAGTACCTGTAATACCCATGGCAACACCAATGTCGGCTTGCTTCAAGGCTGGAGCATCGTTCACGCCGTCACCGGTCATGGAAGCGATGTGTCCATTGTCTCTTAGTGCCGCAACAATGCGCACTTTATGTTCAGGTGAGACACGCGCATAAACGGCTGTGTGCTCTACCATTTCACGAAGCTCTGCTTCAGTCATGTCGTCAAGCTCTGCACCGGTTACGGCATCAAAGCCTTCCTTCATGAGGCCTAAGTCCTTGGCAATGGCAACGGCTGTATCCTTGTGGTCACCCGTAATCATAACGGCACGGATACCTGCACGTGTACATAGAGCAATGGCTTCTTTTGCCTCAGGACGAGCAGGGTCAATCATACCCATGAGACCTACAAAGGTCATCTCATGCTCTGCTTCTTGTTCATTCGTATCGTCATGTCTGCGATATGCAAAGGCTAAGACACGGAGTGCTGTTTGCGCAAATGCTGTATTTGCAGATAAGATTTCTTGTCGCCTTGCATCTGTTAAGTCTACAGCACCATCTGCTGTCATTTCTTTTGTACTACGAGACAAGATGATATCAGGTGCACCCTTAGTCAGGGACAAGATACCACCTTCTGCAAAGCCACTATGGAAGACAGACATCATCTTACGGTCTGAGTCAAATGGTAATTCACCTGTCTTCGGATATTTCTCTTGCATGGCTTCTTCAGTAATGCCAGCCTTACCTGCAACGGTTAACATCGCACCTTCAGTTGGATCACCTAAGATGGAATAGACGCCAGACTCACTTCTTTGCAAGTCTGCATCGTTACAGAGGGTTGCGATCTCAAAGAGCCTTGTGGTCACAAGATTAAATGAATCAACAGCACTGTCGTTTAATGAAATCTCGCCTTTAGGTTCATAACCAACACCGCCAACTTCATAGATATCACCTGCTGTATAGATACGGGTAACGGTCATTTCATTTTGAGTCAATGTACCGGTCTTATCTGAACAAATGACGTCTACTGAACCTAGTGTTTCAACAGCTAAGAGCTTCTTAACAATAGCGTTACGCTCAGCCATGCGCTGCATACCCAATGCCAAGACGATGGTGGTAACAACGTTCAAACCTTCAGGAATTGCAGCAACAGCTAAAGCTACAGCCGAGATAAACATATCAAGGACATTACCACCGCGGATGATACCGACGATAAATACAATCGCACAGATCGCAAGAACCATAATGCCCAGTGTTTTACCAAGCTTGTTTAAGTTTTGCTGTAGTGGTGTCTGCTCTTCTTCAATGGATTGGATACGACCTGCAATACGGCCAATTTCAGTATGTTCACCCGTAGCAGCGATCAATCCTAGACCACGGCCATAGGTAACGCTGGTAGATGAGTAAAGGGCGTTCTCACGGTCACCAATACCTGCACGTCCTTCTGCAATAAATCTTGCATCTTTATCAACTGGTACGGATTCTCCGGTGAGTGATGCTTCTTCAGCTTTTAAGTTAGTGGATGTCAGTAAGCGGATGTCTGCAGGGACAATATCACCTGCTTCCAACATAACGATGTCACCAGGCACGAGTTCTGCCGAGTCGACCATTTTTTGCTTGCCACCACGAAGGACCCTCGCCTGGGGCGAAGCCATCTTCTGTAATGCCTCTACTGCTTTTTCAGCTTGACCTTCTTGATATACGCCTAAGATGGCGTTAACGATAACAATCGCGATAATGACGATTGCTTCTACCCAGTCACCTAAAAAACCTGAGATGACTGCTGCAGAAATCAAGATTAGAGTCATGAAGTCTTTGAACTGGTTCAAAAACTTTATGATCAAGGATTCTTTTTTACCTTCTGCTAAGCGGTTTAGGCCATAGAGTTCAAGCCTTCTTTTTGCTTCCTGATCCGTCAATCCTGTTTCTGGATTTGTCTCCAAGCGGCTTACAAGATCACTTGATTGACCTTGATACAATTCATCTGCCGATATCAAAATCAGAGCCTTATCTGTTTCCATCGAAACCTCCTACAACATGTGTTTCATTTAAAAACACTATATAGTCGTCTTTAGTCTCACACTTGCTGATACTGCCAGACTATGAAAAAGTCGGGTGTTGACAACATCTCCTGCTAAGGAAGACCATCGGCGATGATCCTCGATTAAGGCTGTTACTCCCTAATAAACGCTGTTACTAGTATACCGTAATTTTTTAACTTGTCGTGCCATATGATGCAATTTTGTGAATTAGACTATCTTCAAAGTCCAATTTTCACAATTCCATATATCTGTTATCAAGTCCTCATAAAATTCAGGCTCATGACTAACAATTAAGAGTGAGCCTTTGTAAGCTTTTATGGCACGTTTTAGCTCATCTTTCGCATCTACATCCAAATGGTTCGTAGGCTCATCTAAAATTAAGATGTTTGTTTGCCTGTTCATAATCTTGGCTAGACGTAATTTTGCCTTCTCACCACCAGAGAGTACAGAGACACGGCTTTCAATTTGCTTGGTTGTCAATCCACATTTAGCAAGACTTGATCTGACCTCGTATTGAGTGGCACTTGGATACTCTGCCCAGTAGTCCTCTAGGCAAGTACGGTTGTTCTGACTCATGTCTTCTTGTTCGAAATAACCGATCTCCTGATTCTCACCATGCTCTACAGATCCCGTTAGCGGTTTTAACATACCCATCAAACTCTTTAGAAGCGTGGTCTTACCAAGGCCATTGGCACCCACTAAAGCAATACGCTGACCTCGCTCCATATAAAGATCAAGCGGCTTTGTCAGTGGCTCATCGTAGCCAATCTCAAGGCCTTTTGCTTCGAATACAACCTTACCTGGTGCACCTGCTTGTAAAAAGCGAAATTCAGGTTTCGGCTTTTCTTTGTCAATCGTAATGAGATCCATCTTATCAATCTTCTTTTGTCTAGACCTAGCCATACCAGCAGTAGCCGCTCTAGCTTTATTCCTTGCTACAAAGTCTTCTAACTTAGACAATTCCTGTTGCTGACGCTCAAAAGCAGCTTCTACTTGCCTGCGCCTCGCTTCATGTGTCACTAAGAACTCTTCGTACGATCCGACATAGCGCTCAATACGACGGTTTTCTACATGGTAAATTAAATTGACGACATCGTTTAAGAAAGGAATGTCATGGGAGATTAAAATAAAGGCGTTCTCATAGGTTTGTAAATAGCGTTTCAACCAGACGATATGCTCTTCATCTAAATAGTTGGTAGGCTCATCTAATAGAAGAATGTCAGGCTTCTCTAATAAGAGCTTACATAAAAGAACTTTGGTTCGTTGCCCACCAGAGAGCTCTGACACGCTTCGCTCCAGACCAATGTCTCTTAAGCCTAAACCACCTGCTACTTCATCTATCTTCTGGTCGATGATGTAAAAGTCATGTTGTTCTAAGAGTTCTTGTAGTGTACCCATCTCTTCTAGCATAGCCATGAGTGTATCTTCATCGACATCTGCCATGGCCTCACCAAGCCTTATGATTTCTTCTTCCATTGAATAGAGGTAGGAGAACGCATCTCTTAATGCTTCTCTAATAGTCTCCCCTTCTTTTAAGCTCGCTAACTGATCCAAGTAACCGACACGAACTCTAGGGTTCCATTCGATTTGTCCTTCATCAGGCATTAATTTTCTTGTGACGATGTTCATGAAGGTGGATTTTCCCTCACCATTAGCCCCGATGAGGCCAACGTGCTCTCCTTTAAGCAAGCGAAAGGAAACATCCTCGAAAATCGCACGATCCCCGAAGCCGTGGTTCAGGTTCCGCACGGTTAATATACTCATAATTGATTCTCCAAACGATTAGAAATGTGCAGCTAAGTCTTTGACCTGCTGGGTTGAACGCTCTATTTTAGCACGAATATGCTCCACATCCTCTTTGATGAGTTCAGTACCATCTGAAATCTCTGTTTGGATCACTAAGACGTTCTTCTTAACACCATCTACATGTTGATTGATGCCCTCTATGCCTTCATTGAGCTTGACCATCGTACTAGATACATCACCTTGCGTTTTCATTACATGCTTGCCCATAGCTCCAAGGCTTAGAAGCGTTCTGATAATGGCAACGATGAGGACTAGTAAGGCTAAACCGATTAAGCCAAGCCATATCCAATTTAAATTAATTGACACTGTTGTTAGTAAAACAAGCATTTTATTCTCCTTATAGATTCCTGTAGCGTACCATCAAGTCATGGAAGATCTCACCGGATGTTGGTGGTGTATACGTGATGGCATTCGCTCCTGCATCAATGGTTCGCAAAATGGATTCGTCGGTAGGTCCCCCTGTCGCAATGATGGGGAATTCAGAGCCGATCTCACGTCTGATTTCTGCAACCAAGTCTGGAGTTGCTGCAGCAGCAGACACATTTAGAGCAGCGGCAGTAGAACAAGTGGAAATATGGGCAAAAAGAAGCGGTTCTAAAATAGTAAAAAGAGATGAAGGAACAGACCCTGCTTCTGTAGTATTCGAAGCAATACAAGAACTAAAAAAGGACAATGCAGATGTTTTAATTTGCGATACAGCAGGAAGACTTCATAACAAAAAATATTTAATGGACGAGCTACTAAAAATAAAAAAGGTAATAGATAAAGAATTACCAGATGCAAAAAAAGAAGTATTACTAGTTTTAGATGCAACAACAGGACAAAATGCAATATCACAAGTAAAAGCATTTAAAGAAACAGTTGATATAACAGGAT
>CAYXVJ010000050.1:10813-13164 GCA_964468675.1 uncultured Oscillospiraceae bacterium | reverse complement strand
GAGGCATTTCTATATCTGTAAATATGACATCTGGGCTATCCTTTTGTATAGCTTCCCACGCCTCCACAGGATTACTATATGCTCCAATGATGTCTAATTCAGGATAGTCTTGAAACATAATACGCAATAATTCTAGATTCGGTATTTCATCTTCAACAAGAATGACCCTCATGTTCCACCTCAACTATATCTATGCTTTACTAACTTAAGCACTTTTTGCCATCAGCTCAATGATAACTTCCGTGCCTACATTTTTAATACTGCTGATACTAATGCTAGCACCCGCCATTCTTTCTAAGCGTCGTCTCACATTCGATAAACCAACGCCATGGCCTTGCCACGCATTCTTATTGTCGGCCATATATTTCTCTTTGTCTAACGATCTATGATTTGTAGTATGTAATGGATCTGCATAACTGTATAGGACTGCCTCGCCTGCAATCAAATGCTCCAGTGTTTCCTCATCCATGCCCACTCCATTATCCGTCACTTTAATATGTAATTGACTTGCCACCAGTTTAACCGAAAGACGGATCTTCCCTTTTTCTTCTTTGTTCAGCATGCCGTGCTTAATTGAGTTCTCAACTAATGGTTGCAAGCAGAGTACAGGAACCAATACATCCATCGCCTCTTCATCGATATCGGTTTCAAAATCAAATTGATCGCCAAAACGTGCTTTTTCTATCGCAACATATGCATCAATCAACTCCAACTCTCTTTTTAAACTAACACTCTCTTGCTGATGCTCTGTATCAAAAGCAAGCCTTAAATAGTGACTGAACTTCCCTAAAAGTTCTGCAGCACGCTTGCTATCCGTATAACAAAAATAGGTAATGGTAGAAATAGCGTTATAAATAAAATGAGGTTTGATCTGAGCTTGTAAAAAGCTTAGCTCACTTCTTACTGCCTTTGTCATGGCCTCTCTTAAAGAAATTAAAGTCTGGACTCGGGGCACTAAACTCCATGCCTCATGTGGTTTAGAGATAAAGTCGTTTGCACCTGCTTCAAGTGACATACGCAGATCAGTGCTACTAGAGCTAAATGCAGTCATTAAAATGGGCATCTCAAAAAGCGACCATTTGCTTCTAACCTCTCTACTGATATCTAAACCTGTAGTATTAAAAAGCATTAAGTCAATCATCAAGAGATCTGGTTTAACTTTTGTTATCAAATCTAAAATGGTATCGACACTTTGCAATGCGATTACTTGATAACCTGCTTTATGCAATATGGCCTCCGCATTATTCAGTGATGCTAAGTCTCGATCTACAATCAATATACTTTGCTTTGTAGACTTTAAAGTATCCTCTCCTTCGGCATTTTGCTTAGATTGAAGTCTTTCATACCGATACATTTGCCTCCAGGCTCTCGTACTTTCAATTGCTTTTGTATCAGCTACAGGGAGCTTCAATGTAAGTTTACTACCTTCACCAACCTGGGTATACGTTAGTTCAAGATTGCCTTCCATCATTTCAGCAATTCGTTTTGAAGCCATCAAGCCTAATTCATGCTTAGCTTCCGCATCTGCTGGTTCAAAAAGTGAATCTATTTGATCTTTTGCTATACCACTACCTGTATCTGCAACACTAATAGAGACAAGATTACGTTCTATTTTCGCATCAAAAACGATGGTGCCACTCTCCATGGATGCTGCAGCATTTAAAGAGAGATGGTAAAGTATTTGTCTGATTCTATCCTCATCACCCCACACATGAATATGCTTTGAAATCTTGTTGATTAAATGTAATTCTTTTCCAGGGTAGTAAAAACGAACACTTTCCATCGCAACATCAGCTAACACACTGACTTGAACAGCTACTTTTTCCAGTTCAATTGTTCCCTGATTAAGCAGTGTCATGTCATATGTCATATCCAATAAATTAATCAAGGAAATGGCGGTCGCTTCAATCTCACCGGCTTTTAACTCATCCCATTCTTCTCTTCTGTCTTCAGCAAGGTGAACGATATTTTGCAAAGGTTCCTTGAAGCGATAGTTCAATCTTGTGAGGTAATCCGCATTGACTTTTTCAGCATGAAGCGAACGTCTAAATCTACGGATAAAGTGCTGAGCTACCACCATGTAGCTCGACATAATGAAGATGATCGTGGCTGTTCCACCTAGATTACTATTCCTTATGAAACGATTAGAATATAAGAACTGGCTGTATAGATGCAAGAAATGACAGCACAAAACAAGTAAGTGCCAGGCGGACAACCTTTGTCTTCCTATTAATTTTCGCTTAGCAATGTATAAATACAATGTTCTCGAAAGAATAAACGCGGATATAACAAGTATAAAGCCAACTAGTACAATAAAGAATTGGTTATAGTAGGTGTAAGGCATAAAAATA
>CAYXVJ010000050.1:5110-10803 GCA_964468675.1 uncultured Oscillospiraceae bacterium | reverse complement strand
CGAGATCATCAGGAGCAAAATACTGTTAGACCTCATGATGTAGGTATGAGGCAAAAAGGGGAAAATATTATATATCAAGCGTGCTCCCGCTTGCAGGTAAAAGGTACCTAGAGCCGTATACATCAACACCAGATAACGCATACTCTCTTCTTGAATCTTCGCTCGATAGACGATAAAGCAATATGACGCTAAAAGGTAGACGACAATGATCGCTGCAGTTTCTAAAGACGTTCGAATGGACCACCTCGCTCGCATCACTTCATCTGTGCCAATGGACACATTTACCGAATTGCTAGTAAAGCCATAGTCATGGTTAGCAACATGGATAACGACGCTTAACATACGAGAGCTGACAGGTACATAGATTTGAAAGGCAACTGGCCTTGGCACATAGCCTTCATCTTCTAAGGCAACAACACCAGTGCCACCATAGCGTACATTATTGACATATACATCAGACGCCATAAGGATCTCATCAAAGGATAAACCTACGATCTCTGGATGATCTTCAGGTAACTCAATAGACAACCTAAAAGTCCATAATCCATTGATTTTACTACTCAAATCAGTATTTAAACGATATTGGTTTAAGGGTAAATAAGCATCGGGCTGTGCGAACCACATGCGGTCTGTGAATTGCTGAGGCGGTATTAATTCACCTGCGTACACTTCCCAAGTACCCGAAACTCCTAAGATGTCTTGTGTATTAGAGTCCCACTCGTTTAAATCTAAAAAACCATCCACTGTATGGACTTCTTCTCGCTTAAAACTTAGCTCAGATACAAACAAGCCATATATGAGTAATAGCACAGCAACAATGCCTAGAGTTCTAAAGATTATTTTCATTCTTCTTGATCATTCCATTCGTTTTCTACTAGCCATTCTTGATCTGCAGTAATGATTTCAAACCGCCTATCTCGAATGACATCCACAGCTTTTGGTGCACGCTTACTTGCCAACTCCATCAAGCGTTTTTGACTATCTAGAATTTGCTTACCACGTCTATCCGTGCGCTTATAAGACCCGTCTGCCTGACCTAAGTGTGCTCCCTCTGTATCTTCTAAGGCTAAATCAAGTACTTCAAGCACACGTTCTTTGCATAATGAGTCTTCTACCGGAAACATGAGTTCTACACGCCTATCCAAATTCCTTGGCATCCAGTCTGCACTGGATAAATATACTTCTTCGTCACCTTCGTTTGCAAAGACAAAGATTCGCGAATGCTCTAAGTAGCGGCCTACCACAGACAAGACACGTATATTCTCTGATAAGCCCTCTACGCCAGGTCTCAAACAACATATCCCTCGTATGACTAAATCTATTGTCACACCAGCTTGACTTGCTTCATATAACTTTTCAATCATCTGGTCATCAACCAGTGAGTTCATCTTAGCTTTGATATAAGCTTGTCTTCCAGCCTTGCTATTCCTAATCTCACGGTCAATTAAATCAACTGAGCGGTCTCTTAACCAGTATGGAGCAGGTACGAGCTTATTCCATTCAGTCGGCTGTGAGTAGCCAGAAATCATGTTAAAGAATTCTGTAGCATCACTGCCAAAGCTTTCCCGACACAAGAACAAACCAAGATCTGTATACACTTTTGCAGTCTGGTCGTTATAGTTCCCTGTACCTAAATGTAGATAGCGCCTGATGCCGTCCTCTTCGCGCCTAACAACCAAAGTGATCTTACTATGCACTTTTAGTCCTAGTAATCCATAGATGACATGACATCCTGCCTTCTCGAGCTTTCTTGCCCAATGTATATTGTTCTCTTCATCGAATCTTGCTTTGAGCTCTACTAGAACCATGACCTGTTTACCGTTACGAGCCGCTTCTTCTAATAGGGCAATCAAGGGAGAATCACCAGACACCCTATACAAGGTTTGTTTAATGGCTAAGACATCAGGATCTCTTGCAGCTTGTCTCATAAAATCAATTACGGCATCAAATTGCTCATACGGGTGATGCATCAAAATGTCTCTATGCCTGATTAAAGAGAAGATGTCTGGATCTAGATGACCATCCTCAATAAGTTCCTCTTTAGCAAGGCTTAAGAGAGATGATGCTTGTGGTTTAAAGTCGTCATAATAATAAGATTTATATTGCTTCAATTTCTTATTGGATCGAAGCTTCGACAGGAACGTTAGATCCATGGGGCCTCTGATGTAATAGACATCTTCTTCGGCAACATCCATTGTAGCAACAAGGAAAGACAAGATACGCTTATCCATGTTTTCTGCGACTTCTAAGCGAATAATCTCACCCCACTCGCGCATCTGTACATGGTATTCAATTTCAGTTAGAAGGTCTGCTGCATCTTCTTCGTCAATGTCAAAATCTGCATTACGAAGGATGCGGTACACATCATGGCTAATGATGTCACTTTCTCTAAAGAGTTTTGATAAGTTGGCTTCAATGATATCCTCTAGCAAAATAACGGCAAGCTTAACCTCTCCTTCAGATCGCTCTGTTACATCAGGAGTACACGCTGCTTTCAATGTATAAAGCCTTGGTAAGCCGTCAGGTACTTGTAAGGTAGCAAAGCGTTCTTCCTCATCTGCATCCTCATCGTCGCCTGGATCCTTGGGACTTAGCAAACAAGCAATATTGATACTGGCGTTGTTAATCAAAGGAAAAGGCCTTGCCACATCGACTGCAAGCGGCGTCAAAATGGGATAAACAGTATTTCTAAAATAAGCATTGACTTCTAAGATTTGCTCATCTGATAACTCATTGTACCTCAGTATATAAATACCCTCTTTTTGCATCAAGGGATATAAAGAGCGAAGTAAAGTAGAACCCATTCTTGCAGACATGTATTTCATCTGCTCAGCTAAGGCTGTCAGTTGCTCTGCCGGTAATAAACCTGCTGGATCTGTACGCACATACGCTGCATGGACCATGTCTTTCAACGATGCAACCCGTACTTGAATGAACTCATCCAAGTTACTTTGTGTGATTGATAAGAAGTTTAAACGTTCCATTAATGGAATCTCGCGGTCTCTAGCCTCATCTAATACCCTGCCATTAAATTCAAGCCAAGACAGTTCACGGTTTAAGAGCCTTGTATTCTTAGAATAGGCAATCGGTGCAAGCCTTTGCTTCACACGTTTCTTACTACTCGGTATCAGCTTAGGTCCCTTTTTAGTCCATCGGATACCTGGTTCTGATTCAGGAATAATAGTCGGTTTCTTCTTAAGAGAGCCTAGGTCTTTAATGGCTTCTGTAGCTTTTTCTTCACTATTTTGATGCATATCAAGATGTTCATTCATAAAGAGGCCTCCTTTAAAAAGTATTCGGTCGGACGGTATCTAAACTCTGGAATGAGCCCATAGACATCACGGAGCAACTGTCCTTTTTTACTCATGGTCGATTGTTCTAATGTGGTTTCTAGACTGTTATCAACTTCGATAAAGAGCCTAGGCTCTTTAATAGTAATTTGTATTTTTGACAACTTTTGAGTGTGCGAGGCATCAAGGCTATCTGCCAAACGCAAGATGGAAGCCAGGCGCAAGACAGTTTGACGCTCTTCCGTATTCAGGCCTGGACAGTCATCTGGCGTTGGAAACCAGCTAGCAGAATGAAAGCGAGCGATAAAAGCGATCATCAAACGCTCTTGATTCGATATGCCAAACAAATCCAAGCTGTTGATAACATGAAAGGATTGATGGCTATGTCTATTGATCTGAATGAACTTACCCACATCATGCAAAATACTTGCAATCTCAAGGTATAAGCGCTCTCGATTTGTTAATGCATAAGTCTTTTTTAACGCATCAAAAATCTTTAATGCATGCCCTGTAACGAGCTCCGTATGTATCGCATCGTATTGAAATCTATCTGCAATATGACGTACAGATGTCAGGATATCTTTTTCTAATCCATAATTATGTTTGACCTTCTTATGCTTTAGGCTACGCTCTAAAATTAAGCTCTCACCTAAGTCACCTGGCGGCATATAGATGACATGACCTTTGGCGTGTAAGCTATATTTTTCAAGGATTGTTGCAGCTGGTAAAAGCAGTTCAGCCTCATGAGCCGGAACACCGTAGCGTGTTGTTAATTCAATGGGTTGTTCAGAGCGAAGAAGTTTTAGTAAGTCTTCAAATGAAGATAAAGACATCGTGATGTCTCCATGCTTCATACCCATCAAGCTTTTGAAATAAGGCATTTGTGCACCTAATGCAATGATGTAACCAGGTGCTTCAAAGTCACCTTCAAGAATTCTAAAGTCATTTAATTCACTGCTGATGTATTCGTCTAATAAGTTGGTATAGTCTCTTGTCTTATCCTTTAAGCGATCGAGCATTTCATGTACACGAAGTGCTCCCAATAAGAGGTTATGACTAAATAAGAGACCTTTTTCGCTATACTTAGATACTTGTATAGAACCTGCACCTATATCAATAACGGTGACACCTTCTGCGATCAATTCACTAAATTGCTCCATGCGCTCAGTCATGGCCAATTGGTGGTAATACCGTTCCATACTGTTATCTAAAATTTCCACATCAAAGCCGGTACTCTGCCTGATTCGATTGACAACATAGTCTCGATTTAGAGCTTCACGGATAGCACTGGTTGCAACTACACATACTTCTTTTATTTTATATTCCTTTAATTTTTGCTTAAAGTCAGTCAAGATGGCGCAACATCTTACAATATTATCCTCTTTGATTCGCCTTGTCGTGTATGTATCCTCACCCAATGCGAGGCTACCACGTAACTGCTCTACGATACGCGGCTTGGCATGGGAGTAAATCTCAGCGATGGTCATAACCAACTGGTTTGAACCGACATCAATCAACGCATACAGTTCAGGTGCTTTCATTGATTTCCCCTCCACTACCCTTCGCATCACTCAACGGTTCTTCTAAAAAGCGAATCACATTAGCCAGCATCTTAGCTGATTGATTCGGTGACAGCCTTCTCGTATGAAATTCAATGTCTGCATAACGCTTATATAAGCCTTTACGCTCATGGTAGATATCACCAATGCTTTGCCCAGGTTTTAAAATAATTCCTCGCCTTTGACTCGAATCGCCAATACGACGAATAATCATCCACAAGGGTTGGTCGAGGTAGATAATGGTACCGATCTGCTTTAAATGATTCATTGCACGTTTGCCGTAAACGACCGAACCACCAGTCGCGATAATTTTATTGCCTCTCTTAACAGAGAGCACAGCTGCTTCCTCTTCTGCCCTAAACTGTTCGTTTGAGGCCGATTGACTAAATTCGCCTACCGTCATACCCACTCGTTCAGACAAGACAGTATCTGTATCCACGAATTCACGAGCAAGTAATTTTGCAACACGCCTACCCAGCACGCTTTTTCCACTGCCAGGCATGCCAATTAACACGTACGCGTGACCTTTGTTTGCAGGTCTTTTGGTACGCCTTCGTCGCGATCTATGTTTTTTATCTACTTGATTTGCCATAGCTTCTCCACTGCATATAATACCTACATTATAACAGCCGACTCCGGATCCATCTGTGGTATCCACAATGCTCTTTTCCGCTTCGCCATTTCTATGCTGCGTTCGTTATATTGGCGGATGTTTCTGACATTAGGACTTCTCGTTAAACGATCGTTCATATAGCGCTTACTGATGCTGCCTGCTCCAAACGCAAGTACTGATCGTCTATCGCTCATCATCGCAACGTTATATAGATTGCCATGCCCTGTCTTG
>CAYXVJ010000050.1:0-5093 GCA_964468675.1 uncultured Oscillospiraceae bacterium | reverse complement strand
ATCTGGCTTATACAGAGCATTGATATCTAGTTCTTCATCAAATAGCTCTTGACCTCGAAGCTTTGCTTCACCCATTAAACGGTGAAGCCTTGAACTTCTCTTCACCGCAAGATTATGTACACTCACACTTTCTGGCGACAGTTTTAATACTTCATCTAAACTGTATAAGAAATCATCTTTTGTCTCTCCAGCAAGTCCTGCAATCAAATCCATGTTTATGCTTTGGAAACCTACGTCCTTTGCAAGTCTATATGCATCTCTTACTGCCTTACTACTATGCTCACGCCCGATTCGCACAAGTGTTTCTTCTCGCATGCTCTGTGGATTAATGGATATCTTATCAAAACCAAAGTGCTTTATTGCTAAAAGCTTCTCTCTATCGATGGTATCGGCTCGTCCTGCCTCAAACGTTAGTTCTACATTTTCAGCAAAAGGAATATCCAGCTCTTTTAAGCTCTTAAATAGACGCATAAGCTGTTGACTTGAAAACGAACTAGGAGTGCCTCCACCAATGTACAAGGCGCGTACAAGTCCTCCTAAGCTCTCACGAAAGCTTTTATCTTGCCATACAGTTTGTAATTCTAGTATGAGCGCATCCAAATGACGATCCATTTCATCTTCAGGCCTGTCTATGCCTTCAGGGGAACTAAATGAACAGTAACTGCAGCGACTCGGGCAAAAAGGCACACCAATATACATCGCAAAATCATCTTCGGGAAACAAGTCTAGAATCGCTTCTTCTTGAATCGCTGTTTCAACAGCGAGTAGTGCCTTCTCTTCACTAACAAAGTAATCATCTATTAGAGATGTAATTGTAAACTGTTCATCATGATTTAAAAGCAGTTCGCGAGCAATGTACGTAGGTCTAATACCTGTTAGAGAACCCCAAGGGAAATGCATGTTTGTTATGTGAGCCAAAGCTCCATAAACTTGCCTTTTGATCTCACGCTTTATTATTTTTTCATCTTGTGCTACTTGTCTTTTAATCGTTTGCTCTTGCCAGCTTGTGCTGACTATAGCAAGATCAGTATCCAGTTCGCTGTAGATTAAAACATCATCTTGGCCTGCTGTTAAGACAGTACCTTCTACCTTAACTTGGCCATAAAACAGCTTTAAGACATCTTGTACGGTATATACATAGTCGTGATTAATCAAGGAGATGCTTGGCATGTAGTACCTCAAACTCATAGTAGGCCAGCACTAAGTCAACCATGCGGCCATAGCTCTTGATGCCGTCTTCTTCACCATTGGCTTTTAAGAATGTATTGTTAACGGACTGAGCTCGTTCTTTTGTTTTACCTTCGAAATTCTTCCAGTATGCATTTCTTCCTGCAATGTCTCTTCTAATGCCATCAGGCATATCAGCCCAGAGTGCTTCCCATAAGTCTTTATCGTTACGGTATAGCTCGTTTGATGCATGAATCATCGCAGAAAAATATGCAGCGTATTGAAAGTCCTTTTCTGGATGTAAGATGCCTGTATAAAATGCCATGAAATTCGCTTCATCCTCACGTGCTATACCTTTTGTATGCGCGATCTCATGCAGTGCAACCGATAGGATTTCATCTGCTTGGATATCAGTATTGACATTGGCTTCACCAAAGAAAGGTACAAACATACCTGCTGTACCTGTGTAAGACCAGTAGTAAGACAAGGGAACAATTTTGGGCCTTACATATTGACCTGCAAAGTGCTGCATAGACTTTGGCATCGCTTCATAGCCTAAGTAAGCACGTGCAAGCATAGACTTGGTATCCTCACCTTCTGGCCATGTGTAGCGACCATCTTGATCTTCATTGAGGCCTTCTCTTGCATTCGCAGCCTCGTCTCTTAGCCACATGGCTGCCTCGTATAACTCACTCGTCAAATGAGGCCTTATCTCATATTCTAATTGTGTAGATAATTGCACACGCGCAAAATTCATGCCATGGAACAAGATATACGATAAGAAAACGAAGGATAAGACTAAGGCCAATACACGTATATGTTCAAATACATATCGAAGCCTCTTAGCCTTGGAAACCTTATAAACACGTATGATTCGAATTAGGACAACAAGCAAGAACAATATGGCTAATATTAAGGCAATAAAGCTAAATGAAATGGGTATCCAATTCGTTATTGCGGTAAGCGGCCACATCAATATTGGCCTAACTCGAGCAGCGTAAGTTTCAGCAATGGCAGGCGATTGAAACACCAATTTACGAAGCATAAAAGATATTGCCAGAACCAATATCCACCAGGTATAGCGGATAAAGGCTCTAGCAATTGAACGACCTTTGGTCGCTTCCTTTTTCTGTATGCGTTCGCCCTGTACAGGCTTAGGTTTTGTGTTTGTGTTCGACTTGTACCGCTCCATCACGCATCTCCAGGACATAACTTGCTAACGCTTCTGCTGTATCTACAATATGACTTGCTCCATGGTCTAACAGTTCTTCCTTGCTTCTAAAGCCCCAAGCTACACCAATGGCTGTCATATTGGCAGCAACTGCAGCTTGCATATCCGTCATGGCATCACCAACAAAGAGGATGTCTTCTGGCTTTTGGCCTAGTTTACTAGCCAAATACAATGCACCATCAGGATTTGGCTTAGGCAAAATATCCTCTCTCATACCTAAGATATGAGTAAAGGTGGTATTACCAAAGTAGCGCTTGACGAGTTCGATCGTCAGGTGTTCCGCCTTATTGGACATAACTGCTAAGGTCAATTTGTTATTCTTTAATGTTTCGAGTAACTCCATTATACCTGGATATGGCTTAGTGTAATCAATACTATGTTGGGCATAGTAGTCCATAAAGTCGCTGTAGACTAGATCTGCTAGTGCTACAGGAATGCTAGCTTCCTTAATATCCTTATATGCAAGGCTATATTCAACATCCATCGTTGGTAAATTTTCATCTAAATCAAGGTGAGCAGGCTTGCTATTTGCTAAGCTGAGTGCAACAGCACGGTCTGTCAGCACACGAACGCCATTACCCACTAAAAGCTTATATTGTTCTTCTTCTAAAGTGGCCAAGCCATGCTTCTTTAATGCAACATTCACACTAACAGCTAAATCTGTAAGCGTGTTTAATAAGGTCCCATCAAGGTCAAAAATGATACTCATCTATATCTCCAGATTCTAAATTGTAATTTATCAGATAAACTAGTCTAACATGTTACAAACCTTTTTGCTCTGGAGTGACCGTTTTTAACGTGTGCTTAACAAGGTATAAGACGATGAATGAAAAGACCATGCCACCGATTGATGCATAGACAATTCTCTTTACAAGTTCATTGAAGAAGTATGATGGTACCATAAGAATCATACGGTCTGTGGCTGGATTTAATATCCATAAGTCATTCGTAAAGAACACATGGTGAAACGATGTCCAAAAGCGGTCAAAGTCGAGTAATATAAATGCTGTTAAAACGAGTACAATGGTACCGAACAGTATCAAACTGATGCGATACGCACGAAACAAGTGCAAGCTTCCATTCTTCCAACCGTAGCGAAATATAAATAAAATACTTGTCAGGATAAAAAAGCTCAAGCCAATCCACTTCACCTTCATGGCGTTCAGGTATAAGTCTTTGACATCCACCATGTGCATAATCTCACGCTCATTGAACATGGGTTCAACTGTGCCATCTTCTAAGGTCACATCCACATCAATGTCCAAGCGATCATCTTTAATGTAGTCGAGTAAGACATTGGTTGACTTATCCAAGTCTTCATCTGAGATGCCAATCGTTTCAGCTGTTCCTAGATGGTCGTAGACGTGAGCATAAAAAGCCTTATCAAAACTATAACGGTCCACGGCATTTAAGAGAATAAAGAGTATCAGACCAAAGCCAGCTAGTACGCCTAAAGGTCCTTTGATAAACGTGTTGATTTGCTTCGTTTTATTCACAAGGCACCCCTTCTCCACACTTGCATACCTGCACCGATTGCTGTTGCATACTCTGCATGCTCTGGCACGATATACTTTAAATTATATAGTTTTGCAACCTCATGCAAGATGACTGTACCGTATGTCGATAGGGCAAGGTTACCTGTAAAGACAACAGATTTTAACTCTTCCTTCCAGGCAGTCAAGGCAGCTAATGTCCCTATTGTCTGATAGACAAGGTTCATGATGCCTGCTGCTAGGTCTTCTGGCCGGACGTCGTCGTTCACATCACCAAAGTTCGAAGCAGTCACATCTCGGTGTAGATTGGCAATCGCATCTGCAGAGATATCACCTACGGTTAGGTCTACCTCATGCAAATCGCCTCTACTTGCCATCTCTTCAATCTTTTGAAAGTCTCTTGTACCCAGTAGGCTTCTGCCTAGACCGAGCAGTGTACCTCCGCCGACTCCAGATCCAATGATGCGAAAGGTCCCTTGTCCATTGGCACGAACCAAAGATGTACCTGTACCCATACTCACGACAACGGCTTCATCTTCACCGGAGAGGTATAAGCCTCCTGCACCTACGGCAATCATCTCATCTACTTTTTCTGTCTTAATCCCAAGTAAATCTTGTGAGATATAGGTACGTCCCACACCCGTCATCATAATCCTACTGACGTCTGCTAGATCCAATCCATACTCATTGATAAATTTGCCCACGGCACCAAAAGCGGAAGCAACCGGATCGTCAGCTTTTACTAACAAGCTGCCCATGAGCAACTCATTTTTGATACCAACAATCTTTGTTGTACTACCACCAATATCTAGTCCAATTACAATTGACATAAAAAATCCCCTTGATCCATCTTCACCTTTTTGGCAAGAACAGTCTCGAATTCGTCAAACCTTGCTCGTCTATCTTGCACATCGTGGCAATCTGAGCCTAAAACTTGGATACGTTTAGAAGACAACAGCTTTCTTGCTACACGCTTACTAGCTCTATCAAGCAATGATTCGATATTCAATTGTAACATGCAACCCATGGAAATTAACTCATCTAGTACGCTTAAGTCTTTGCCATAGTTTGTCGCAGGATAACGCTCCACATGAGCAATGATGGGTCTTACATGAAACCTTGCGATGAGTTCATCAATCAACTGGTACCTACGCGAAGACCATTCTTCTTCAAATGTCATTTCAATTAAGAGGTAATTCGCC
>CAYXVJ010000049.1:0-13272 GCA_964468675.1 uncultured Oscillospiraceae bacterium | reverse complement strand
AAATTGGGTTTAATTGCTCATGTGGATACATCACCGGATATGAGCGGGAAAAATGTATCACCCAAAGTCGTTCACTATGAAGGTGGTCCGATTGTCTTAAATGATGAAGAACAAATCATTTTAGAACCAGAGACATTCCCCAATCTTTTAGAGCATATTGGTCACGATTTATTGGTCACAGATGGACAAACCCTACTGGGTGCTGACGATAAGGCAGGTGTTGCTGCAATCGTGAGTTTGGCTGCCTACTTACAGGCAAATCCAGATCTACCTCATGGTGAACTACGCTTTGGCTTTACACCCGATGAAGAGATTGGTCTAGGAGCCCACCGCTTTGATGTAGATGCTTTTGATGCAGACTTTGCTTATACAATGGATGGCGGAGAAGAAGGTGAGTTAGAATTCGAAAATTTCAATGCAGCCTCTGCCGTGGTTAAAATTAAGGGCAGAAATGTTCATCCAGGTACAGCAAAAGATAAAATGATCAATGCAAGCTTAGTAGCAAGAGAATTTAGCCTTGCCTTTGATGCCAAGGATACACCTGAACATACTGACGGTTTAGAAGGTTTCTACCACCTCACCAGTTGGAATTCGAGTGTAGAAGAAGCAATTTTAACCTACATCATCAGGGACTTTGACGATAAGAGTTTTACAGCAAGAAAAGAGGCTATGTCAGCTACTGCCAAGGCGATCAATGAGAAGTATGGTCAAGACTTAGTTGAAGTTGTACTCAAGGATCAATACTACAACATGAAGAGTAAAATAGAACCTTATCCATTCTTAATTGAGCTCGCTAAAGAGGCGATGCAAAAAGCAGGTGTTACACCGAAAGTAACCGCTGTTCGTGGTGGCACGGATGGTTCACAACTGTCCTATAAGGGCTTACCATGTCCCAACCTCTTTGTTGGTGGTGAGAACTTCCATGGTCGCTATGAGTTCATGTGCATCCAAACCTTCCACAAAGCAATCGATACCTTGATTCACTTAGTAGACTGTTTCTCTAAGGAGAAGAAGGAGGCCTAAATGTCTGGTTTAGTACATATCTACCACGGAGATGGTAAAGGAAAGACAACCGCTGCTGTTGGCCTTACGCTTAGAGCTGCGGCTGCAGGCAGAAAAGTAATCTTTATGCAGTTCTTTAAAAATGGTTTATCCGGTGAAGTAAGAACATTAAAAGAAATCCCTGGCGTAAAAGTCATTGCAGGGGTAACGTCTGGTCGCTTCTTTTGGGAGATGGACGACGAAGAAAAGCAGGAGACAAGATTGCTTCACGATAGGCAAGTAGAAGAAGCAGCCGAGCTTATAAATAACGGATCCTTCGATTTTATTGTCTTGGATGAATTGCTCTCTGCTTGGAACCAAGACATGGTGGATAAAGAGGCTGTTTTAAAGCTAATAGACAATCGCCCTGAGGGGGTGGAGGTCTGTATTACTGGCAGAGGACCTGCAGAAGAGTTATTGGACTTAGCAGACTATATAACAAATATGAAGCTAGAGCGCCATCCTTTTGAAAAAGGTATTTCTGCAAGAATGGGTATTGAATTCTAGTTTAGATTCACGAGATCTTTGGATAAAGGTGGTTTAGTTGTATGGAACAAAAGATATATCGAGTAGGTGGAAGAGACCTCGGCTTGGAACAAAATAGAAGCCGTCAAGTCTTTCAAGTGATGCAGGCGAGGGCAGATGTCTTCACCCATATCACTGTGCCACAAAATGCACTCGACGATACGGATGTACTGCTACCTAAAACACTAGGCCAAAAAGCTCGTACCAAAGCCGAGATTGCCTTACTTAGCCGCGCACTCCAACAAGAGAAGATCGATTGTTTTGCCGCTACCGTACAAGATTTGGACTTCCAAGTAGCTAAAGGCCTAGAGATCGCTGCAATATTAGAGCGTGGCGATAGCCGTGAAGTCCTTGTGCTACAAAAAGGAGTTGCGTTTAGAACGCTGGCAGAAGGTGCAATTGTCCTGAGTAATGGCTATGCCAGAAAAGAGCAGCTCTTACGCTTAAGGCCAGATTTAGTCGTTAAAGCAGAAGATAGAGATCTAGATAGTAAGCTACAAGCTGTCGAAGAAGGCATCGTATCTGCCGTCATTACGTCTGCAGATGACTTAACGGCTCTTGGTATGGAAGCCTATCGCGATGCACTAAGCTTTAGACCCTTTGCTTTGAGCGCTATGGTACCAGGTGCAGGTCAAGGCTTGCTTGCTGTGGTCTGTCGCAAAACGGACCAAGAATTAATTGACTTATTAGCGACGCATTTAGATAGCAAGACATCTAGATCGATCTTTGAAGCAGAGAAGTTCTTTGTTGAAGCGTTAGGTCTAGCTACAGAAGATCTAGAAGCTGTCTCAGATGCGGTACATGTAAGCGTTGAAGACGATGATTTATACTGTATTGCACCTAGTAGACAAAGATCTAATAAGATGACGATACTTCGTCAACGCATCAATCGAACGGGTGAGAAGTTTGCTGACAAATCCTTGCTTAAAGCTGTCCTTGATTTGATGCTAGGAAAGCTTACTTACCTCGGCTGTGATCCGCATGCACCAGATTTAATGTCGAAGAGGGCTAAAGACGTTTTAGATTTAGCTGACATAGTAGTAATAGACCATAGCTTAGCGGATGTCGATTTGGGTATTGATCAAAAGAAGATACGCTTGTTAAGAGATGGAGCAAATTTCGTCTCCTATCTCTTGCGTGAAGTGAGGCGTGGACAAGATGTGGTCCGTTTATGTAGTGACGATCCATTCTTAACAAGCAGTGCAAGCCTTGAGATCAAGGCTTTAAGGCAAGAGCACATCTTTGTGGATGTCTATCCTTCCGTAGCCAGTATACACAGCTGGCCTAGCTTCTCTGGTATACCACTTTTATTCCCAGGAGTAAGTGAGCACTATTCTGTCTATAGTGGCAAAAGCTTCCCGCTACAAGAGGACTCTAAGATCAAAAGCGCATTAAAGGATTTAGATCCAAAGCACACACTCGTGTTTAGAAGAGCTGCACTAAAGCTGCCTGATATAGTGGCAAGCCTCATTCAACTCGGTTTCGATCCAGAAAAACCCTGTGCCTTGATTACCAAAGGGACATCCATGCAAGCGGAAGTATTAGAAGCAAGTCTAGATAGTATCGCAGGCCTTGCGGTAGCAAGGAACATGGTCGATCCTGCCATTTTAATCGTAGGTAGAGTTGTATCACTAAGAGAAGAGTTAAAATGGTGGCCGAAATTAGGCTCTATGAGTCGCATGCACTTTTGCATCTTGCACACGGAAGCTTTAGCAGAAGATCTTGGTCGAACACGCTTAAACGATCTAAAGCATACATTGGATGTGGAAGGGGCATTTTCGTCTAGCATTCGCCTTGCTCATGAAACCCTAGATCCTTTATTGGATCAAGCGATAGAAAACGAACTCATTAGAAGTTTAGAGAAGAAACAATCGGTTAGACGCTTCGATCGCAGTGAGCTTTGGCTAGCATTAGATGGCGTCGGTGCAGTCCATGCCTTTGGGCGAGCGATTAAGCGCTTGGCTTTAGACCACAGACTGCTTAGCATGGTCAATATGGCAGTAAGTAGCCGGGACGCTAAAAAGGCCTTGATGGCATTAGGTTTTGAGGCGGACTATACAGAAGAGACGGACGATGTGGACCAGATGGCCGCACACCTAGCATCTTCCTTATCGCCATCCGATAACGTACTGAGCATAGGCCCTGAAGCACAAACTGTCTTGCCCCTTGTGCTTAATTTGGCTGAGATTCCTTGCACCAACCTAGTTTATGCAGGATATAGCAAGGATCTAGCAGATCCTACAGTCTTCATGGATCACATACACGCACATGAGAATTTGATTTTTATGGATGCTGGAGCTGTTCGTGAGTTCTTCTTCCGCGCAGGAGAGTTAGGTCTAGATTTAGATCTCTACTTCGCAGAAGATAAAAAGGTGTTTCCGATGACGGAGGCGGCAGCACGGGTCTGTGTAAATAGAAATATACCCATTGGTATAGACGCAAAGGACTACAACTTAGATCATTTTATGGATCTTTTAAGAGAAGAGGCCATCCGTCGTGACTTGTGAGAAACTTGTAATTTGTTTTTGGTATAATGCTTAGCGCAGCAAATTGCTATGGACATCCATAGGTCGAAAAGAGGCTAAGGTATGAGTGAAGAAATTAAAAAGGTCAGCGTCGTTATCCCGACATATAAGAGGGAAGGGCAATACCTTTTACGAGCCATCGAATCCATATTGAAACAGACGTATCTTGCGATTGAAGTTGTTGTTGTAGACGATAACCCTCGTGATTCTAGCTTTCGCATGGATACCATGGAACTCATGCAAAGATTTAAAGACGATCCAAGAATCGTTTACATCATGAACCCCGTAAACGTGGGTGGCGCAGTTGCTAGAAACAACGGCATCGCCAAAGCTACAGGTGATTACATTACCTTCCTTGACGATGACGATGAGTACTTGCCAAAAAAGATTGAGCAACAATTAAACTTCATGCAAGATGAAGACTGTGACATGTCCTTTACTAACCTTACCTTGGTGAACGAAAACAAGGAAGTAGTTGATTTTAGAGACCACAGTTATATCAAAGATTTCTCCAACGAGAATCTTTTGAAAGTGCACTTGATGCGCAACTTAACGGGTACACCAACGTTCATGTACAAGGCAGAGAAGCTACGTGAAATCGGTGGCTTTGACGATGTGAAGGTGAGTCAAGAATTCTACCTCATGTTTAAAACCATCCAAGGAGGCCTCAAGATCCGTCACCTAAACGAATCAGGCGTCATTGCCTATCGTCATGCGATGGGCGGCATCTCTCAAGGAGAGACAAAAATTAAAGGTGAAAAGGATCTCTTTGCCTTTAAAAAGCAATACTTCCATCTATTTAACCGTAAAGAACAACGCTTTATCAAATTCCGTTACTTAGCAGTCCTTACCTTCTCTTACCTGAGAAACAAAGCCTACTTAAAAGCCGTGGGTACAGGTATACAGATGCTCTTCACATCCCCGATGGATCTTGTGCGTGAAGGACGTACATATATGCAAAACAAGAAGAATAAATCAGCACATTAAAAACTTGTACTTTGCCATCTTGATGAATGATGTTTGAATAAAAGCAAAAAGAAAGCCACTGTCTAATTTAGACCGTGGCTTAGCTTTACTGATTTTGTATTGTAATCAATTGTTTTTGTAACTATCCATTCAATTGAGAGATTCTAGGCTGCTTACTGCGATGCAAGCCTTCTAAGTGATAGGATACAAAGGCGCCACCTGGCATGGAGGTGTAAAACCACTTGTCTAAAGAGAAGCTCTTTTCTCGTCCATGGTCACTCACGGTAACGATCGCTTGTGTGTGGTCTGTATTGGCATCGATCTTGACGATGGTGACCCAGTGCTTACTACGCACTTCTTTTATCTGCCCACTAGAATAAATGAGCATGGATACAGGCATGTCTACGCGAAGTCCATCTAAAATAAAGCCGACCAAGCGTTTAAAGTTTTTACGGTTTCTCTTGCGAACCAAACCTGCCTTGAATATATCTGTTGTCAACGAGATGCCACGCTCTCTTGCAAAACGTACAATACCTGTGCGCAGTTTTTTAGACGTTACACCCCAGAGGGCAGGGCGTATATATAAGACGAGGTCCATCATGTGGCCGAGAAAGTTTTGACGTTCGAAAATATGCTCACTTGGTACCGCACCATCCAAGCGATCTGCTTTCTGGTACGGCTGGTACAAACTGATGTGTTGAGGTTTATGAGAGGCATAAGCCATGGCGAGTGCTGCTGCAACTACAGCGCAGCCTCTTTTTTGCAAGAAACGTTCCTGATACCAAGACTGACGGGCCCCAAACCAGCGTGCTCTCGTTCCAGCATCGTTTACCACGAGCCACTCAGGATGTAAGAGGACAGCTGTTTCTTCTTCGTCAATGACGATGGGCAGTGCTTGGTATTCTTTCTTCATCTACTACACCTCATAGGACAAGAGATCTCTGATCTCGCCCATACTCATCTGCTTCAGGAAGTTCTCACCCGGCATAATGACTTGTTCAACGAGTAAGCTCTTTTGTTCCTGTAGCTGTAAGATTTTCTCTTCGATTGTGCCCCTACTGACCATACGGAAGATTTGTACGACTTCACGTTGACCAATACGGTGGGCACGGTCTGTAGCCTGTTGTTCGACAGCCGGGTTCCACCATGGATCGTAGTGGATAACGGTGTCTGCACCGGTTAAGTTCAGTCCTGTACCACCGGCTCGTAAGGAGATTAAGAAAATCTCGCCTTCGCCGTTGTTGAAACGATCCACTTGCTCTAAGCGATCGCGTGCAGGGATCTGTCCATCGATGTAGAAGACCTCTCTGCCAAGTTTCTCTTGTCGTTCTCTGATGATGGATAACATCGATGTGAACTGTGAGAATAACAAGATCCGATGTGATGATGATAGCAGATTATCAATATGCTCTTCAAGGGCATCGAGCTTACCAGAGCCGCCTTCATAGTTCTCTAAGAAGAGGCTAGGGTGGCATGAAATCTGACGCAGGCGTGTTAGTAAAGCAAGGATCTGGATTTGACTGCGCTCAAAACCTTGTGTTTCAACAAGCGATTCAAATGAATCTCTAGCTTGAGAGACGTAGGCATAGTAGATCTTTTGCTGCTCTTCTGTCATGTCACATCTCATGATCGATTCAATCTTATCTGGTAATTCAGTTAAGACGTTCTTCTTCATACGACGGAGGATGAAGGGCTTCACTAGGTGTCTTAGTTGCTCTGAAGCTTCCACTTCAGCACCTTCTGCCTTGCTAATGGGTTGCTCGAAGAGTTCGTAGAAGCGATTGTGGCTAAAGAGGTAGCCTGGCATGAGGAAGTCAAAGATAGACCATAGCTCGGATAAGGAGTTTTCAATTGGTGTACCTGTTAAGGCAAAGCGTCGATCGGAAGTCAATTGCTTGACTGCTTTCGCGGTCAAGGTTCTTGGATTCTTAATGTACTGGGCTTCATCTAAGAAGCTTGCAGCAAAATGACCTTCTTTAAGCACATCAATATCTTGGCGCATCACGGTGTAAGACATAATGACAAGATCTACATCCGCCATACCTTCTAAGGTCTGCATGCGCGCATCTTTTGTACCTTCAACCACCATGACTTTTAGATCAGGTGTGAACTTCTTGGCTTCATCTTGCCAGTTATATATGAGAGAGGTAGGTGCCACAATTAAGCAGGGGATTGGATCTAAACCTGCTTCAATTCTCTTTTGCTTCTTATATGTCATATAAGTTAGTGCTTGCAAAGTCTTACCAAGTCCCATGTCATCCGCTAAGATACCACCAAATCCATAGTAGTCCATTAGACATAGCCAATAGAAACCTGCAGCCTGATAAGGTCTTAAGGTGTCTTTTAATGCTGCCGGTAACTCAAAGTGGAGTCTTGACGGATCTTCTAAGTTCTTAGTTAACTCAGTCAAGTCAGAGTCAATGTCAATCTCTAATCCTTGTTCTTGGGCTAAGAGTTGTTGCAAAGGTACGGCTCTGTACTTCGGTAAGGTATAGGTCTTGCCGTCCCAAGTGCCGCCCCAGCTTTCTGCTTCAGCTAAGATATCCATGGATGGGTTATCTACTTCATAGTCTAGACTTAAGAATTCGCCATCTTTCAAGCGTACATATTGGCGCTTCTCACGGTATGCAGATAAAATTCTCGACAAGTCCTCTGGTGAGTAGTCCAGGCCATCAATTTCAATCGCTAAGAGATCACTAGATGTTTGCAGGCCTGCACGCATACTCAGTGATTCCATAGGACGAATCTTTATTTGTTGGAAGCGGTCCGAATAGAAGATTTCTGCTAAGTTTTGAAGTTCGGGTAAGACAAGTGACAAGAATGTATACAGCTTCTTATCCCCAAAGAGGTAGAAGGATTTCTTATCTTCTTCTGTCACTGCTTTTACTTCTGCAGGTATAGAACTTGCCAATTCAGCCAGTAGGCCACTTCGCCTTGGGCTTCTGGACTTGGCAGGTAAGAAGGCAGTAAAGCCAGCTAATTGTAAGTAGTCTAGGATTTGCAATTCGCGGTTCTCATCGCGAAGCTGCCAGCGATGCTGCGTGCTATCCAAGTCTTTCGTATCCGTATTGTCGCTAAGCTCAGCATCCTTAACAATTGGCTTTTGATACATTGGTCCTGAGCCTGCTGCAGGGTGGGGATCGACTACATAGTCACCATAGCGAAATTCAATACGGGCAGATACACCATTGCCTTCTTTATCGAGCCAGACCGTTGTGTGTAAGGGCTCTCTTAACAAAGCGCTTTCTATTTCATTGCCTAAACGGATATGGTCACCAGCTTCTAAAACAGGTAGCATCTGGCTCATAAAGACACCTGCTTCTTCAGTACCTAAGAGCAGTCTGCTATCTTCTACACTGGCAAGCGACCTGTAAAGGGATGCGATGGCACGATCCTTGGTTGGTGTCATCCATATCTCGCCATCAAAGAAAATCAAAGAAGCGTCTTTTGTAAGTAGCCTTAAGGGTACTTCCGTATGGCTACGCTTGTAGCTGTTGGCCATAAAGGCACGGACGATTGGATATGGCTTGCTATGCACATCTTTAATGTCTTCTTTTTGTGCTTCTTCTTCGAGCTCCACTTCTTCATCGTCAGCATCCGGTAATTGAACCATTAAGAGTTCCAATATATTTAGGGCTTCACTAGAAACAGATTTGGATAAATCAATCTGATGCTCACGAGGCCTTAAACGGTTGGCCATGGTGAGTCTTGTATCCGACTCACTGCCGCTACCTACGAGGCGCTCGTCTAATGGCCAAGCTCTGAGTGCAAAAGCAACCTTTGGCCAGCCGCGTCTAATGACGGCGGAGATTTGCTTACCTTGATGGGGTTCTATCGTTAAATCTAAACCTTCAGCTTCATTCGCATAGAGTTCAATGAACTGATATAACCTTGCAGCATTGAGCATGACCTGGTTCTTACGAAACAGTGTGGATACCGCCTGGTATTGGAAGGCAGTCTTCTCTGTTTGGTTATGGTATAAGAAAATAAGCCAGTCAATAACGGCCTGTGATGCCTGGTTAAAATACTGTCTATCGGGATGTAAGGTCAATTCCTTACCGAACACAAGTGATTTACCATTGTCAATTGCGTCGATTAATTCTTCAAAGGACTTAATCTTATAGTAGCGGCTCTCACCTTGAATACCGATACGACCTTCTAATATGGCCATTTCAGAACTGTATTGAGGCAGTTGCAAAGTCATTTCAAGATCCAATTGACGGAGCACGCCGCGTCTTGGTCTGTCGCCTGTAGCAGCATCTGGATCGTCTTCTTCTGCAAATGGATTGTGGCGATACATGGACCCGCGATCGATTGCCAGTACTGTTTGTAATCTGCGCATCATTTCTAGGGTTTGTCTATGGTTTTTAATCTGTCCTCTTGCATCGCTAGATGTTTGTTTAGGTGTGGTCATGGCCTCAGGTGGGACAGTGGGGCTCGTAGAGGTCTTGGCTTGTCCTTTTTTAGCTGTACTGCTTGCTTGTTTACCTGTTGTGTCAGGCTTACCTTGCAGTGTGCTTGAAGCAGTTTGGCCTCTGTCTTCAGATTGGATGCCTTCTGGACTATTCGGTAAACGATCCAAGCGTGTGTTTAAGGCATACAGCATCACGGCTACTTGGTGCTTACAGCAACCAAGAAACTTACCAGCAGCTTCACAGGTACAACTGACCTTTCGAGGTCTCTCTCTTAAATTCAACCAAATTTGTACGTTATAGACCGTTACATGGTCCATGCTTCTAACTTTAGCGCCTAGTCTTCGTTCTTCTTTATTAAAATATAGTTCGCCTATGCTTTCATCGTTGGCGTATGCCTTCGCTTCGGAAAACACTTTTCCATTGGTCGCCAGACTTTGAATCTCACTGATGGTAACACTTAATTGCACGGACAAAACCTCCTCGTCAAACTAATATTATACACCATCGAATCTTAGAGGTCTGTATGAAGAAGACTAAAAGCACTTACTTCTACGAAAGATGTAAACGAGGACAATTGAGGATTTAAAAACAGCTTCTTGTGCTTGTATCTTACAATCTACGTAGAATCTATTGCTTTATGTTAGAATGAACATGACCTGAGCACTTCACACGAAGTGCCTTTGAATTGAGGAAGTACGTGACATGATGATGGATATGATTCTAAACAGTGCAACATCGGTGACCGTCGATTTAGATCAGCTTTGGAGAGGTCTCTTAACGCTAGCAGGCGTTGTGGCCATATTGAGCCTTGCCTTCTTAATCTTGAAGATTATGGGGACCATTAAGCGCATCAATAACTTGATCGATATCGCAGAAGATCCTTTGAAGGAAGCCTTAGACCAATTGCCGACTACCATTACGCATTTGAACAACATCAGTGGTAACTTAGAGGACTTATCGACTGAGGTGACAAAGACAGTCCCAGCCTTACTTGCAGATGTACAGGAAGTCTCAAAGATTAGTGTCGAACTGGTTGATTCGTCAGCCTCACTGCTAACAGAAGTGACGGATATGCTATCTAAGCTTTTGACTGCTGTCCAAAAACCATTTAGCCGTGCAGGACAAGCAACAAAAATCTTTAAGAGTGCAAAAACAGTCGCAGGGGTAGCCAAGCGTTTTAAACGCAAGAAAAAATAAGTAATAGTAGAAATCATTGCAGCCTAAGTCATGCTTGGGCTGTATTTTTTTGGAGTGAAATATGTCTAGAGAAACTTGGATTAAACATTTAATTATTCTCGCCGAAACACCACTGAAAGCTTTATCAAAAGACCGCCTAAAGATAAGTCTACCAACAGATTTAAATCCACATACAAAGCACTTTGCACCATTAGAAGCCTTCGCCAGAACTTTAGCAGGTATTGCCCCTTGGTTAGAGTGTGATGCATCAATGCTATCTAAAGAAGAAGCAGAGCTACAAGCAAGGTTTAGACAGTATGCTCTAACTGGACTCAAGCATGCGGTAGATCCAGAAGCAAAAGACTTCATGGAATGGGATGATAGCAAAGGGCATCAACCACTTGTCGATGCAGGCTTCTTAGCTGAGGCTTTGATTCGTGCACCAAAGCAATTGATCGATACCTTAGATGCACAGACAAAAGAGCAGTTAATTACAGGATTCAAACGTACACGGGTCATCTGGCATGACGATAACAACTGGTTGTTCTTCTCAGGCATGGTGGAGGCAGCACTCTACCTTTTAGGCCTAACGGTAGATGAACTCTTACTAGATAGAATTAACTTTCTTGTCGATCAATTCGAGGAGTGGTATTTAGGCGATGGCGTCTATGGTGATGGACCTAAACTACACGTCGACTACTACAACAGCTTCGTTATCCATCCTATGTATATTGAGATGTGTGAGACACTTAGCCCCATCGTGCCACGTTGTATGGAAGTCTTGCCTGATGTACTAAAGAGAGCCAAAAGGCATGCTGTGACTTTAGAGCGGCTTATCAATGCAGATGGCTCGTATCCTGTAGTTGGAAGATCTGTTGCCTATCGCACAGGTGTATTTCACTTACTGGCCATGCTTGTACTAAGAGATGAAGTAGACCTTGACCTTGGGGCAACAAGAGAAGCTTTACTTGCCACAATAGAGAAGACCTTAGGTGCTACCGGCACATACGATGAGGATGGCTTCTTATTGCCAGGTATTGTAGGCCATCAGCCAGAATTGGCAGAGGGCTATATCAATAGAGGGAGCTTATATCTTGCATCCATGGTCTTCTTACCTTTGGGTTTAAGCCCAGACCATGCGTTTTGGACAAGTCCATCTCGTGATTGGACCATGAAACGACTGTGGAATGGTGAAAGTACAGCAATAGACCAAGCAATGAGAGACTAGAGACAAATCTTTAAGAACTGTATCCTTGTAAACAAAGCCTCGCTTTTAACTAGAAGTATTACTAAAGTTAAAGTGAGGCTTTCACACATATAAGTATGGGATTGTGTATGTTGCACAAATGTGTACAAGAGGAAAAGTTGTTACAAAAAGATTAATATTAATCTTGTGTATAGAATATACATTTGGAAAGACACTGTATTCATTGCTAAATCAAGCTCTTATGTATATTAAAATAATAACGATGGCTTGCAGCTTGAATTGAATCGTCAACTCGATATCTTATCGAACCTGTCGAATCGCTACATGCAAAGTTCGAATCACTTAATTCGTTTGATTCATGAAAACATGTCCATGCACGATGACGATGTGAAGGGTTTGCAGCTGCAATTGCAAAAGCAATTAGAGCTTGGACAAATGCTAGAGTTAAATCCCACGACTTTGGGTGAATCGGTTCTAGTGGATCCAGATAGTGCAACACGCTTAGCCGAAGAAGAGCTTCAATCGGCAAATATAATCTCGCAGATGGATCACTTCTTAGAACTCTTAAACCAGATGGAGCTTAAGCAAGCACAACGCAGAAGATTAAAAAAGGAAGAGCAAAAACAAGAAGAAGAGGAAGAACAAGAGTTAGGCTAAATGTTATACTGACAATATATGGCACATGAGTTTAAAGAAATAGAATATGGTCTTCATCCAAGGCAAAAGATGGATGTGTTTATACCAAATCAAGATCAATTCAAGACCCTCATCTACTTTCATGGTGGGGGTTTAGAATCAGGCGATAAGATAGATGGAAGGCTCTACCTAGATGAGTTAGGGGCAAAAGGAATTGCTACAGTCGCTGTAAATTACCGCTTGTATCCGGATGCCAAGTACCCTGATTTTATTCTTGATGCGGCACTTGCCATAAAGCATGCGGTTGATTTGCTAAGAACTATTGATCCAGATACCAAGATATATATCGCAGGCTCATCTGCAGGTGCTTATATACTCTCTATGCTTCTATTTGACCCATCTTTTCTACTCATTCATGGCATAGATCCAGATTCATTTAGTGGCTATCTATTCAATGCGTCACAACCGACAACGCACTTCAATGTTTTAAAAGAGCGCGGTATCGATCCGTCTAAAATTGTTGTGGATGAAGCATCCATGCTGTACCACATAAATAGTAAGCGACATTATCCGCCTATGGTCTTTATGGCAGCAGAGCGTGATATTCCCATGCGCCTCGAACAAATACAATTAGCCTTGAGCAGTTTGAAGCAACATGGCTTTGCTGATAGGACAAGATTCATTTACATGAAAGGCTATGACCATTGTGCCTACAACAGTGCTGTTGATGAGGATGGACGGTCTGTCTTTGCAAAGATCTTATTTGATTTCTTAGCTTAAG
>CAYXVJ010000048.1:0-13283 GCA_964468675.1 uncultured Oscillospiraceae bacterium | reverse complement strand
AATTCATATTCTTTAATTTGTTCTTCAATATCTGCTGGTGCTTCTTCGAACATGGACTTGAGGAAGCTAGACACCTTTTGCTTAGGTGTTCCATCTGCCTGAGTCACTGCCTCGCGGATCTCTTCTTCAGCCTTCTCGATGACTTCGTTTTCGATCTCCTCGCTCCAAAGCTTCTTATCGCCTAGGAACTTACGCATACGCACCAGTGGATCACGGCTTGCCCAATAGTCAAAACTCTCTTGTGTACGGTATAACTTTGGATCGTCACCGGACAAGGAGTGTGGACCAAATCTTGACGTAATCGTCTCAATTAGGACAGGGCCATTACCTTCTACAGTATATTGCCTTGCACGCTTAGATGCTAGCATGACTGCAAAGACGTCCATACCATCTACTTGAATACCAGGAATACCTGCTGCGACAGCCTTTTGAGCAATGCTTACAGCAGCGGTTTGCTTCTCACGAGGTGTGGAGATGGCATAACCGTTGTTCTGTACGTAGAAGACAACGTTTGCCTTGTAGACACCTGCGAAGTTCATGCCTTCGTAGAAGTCACCTTGTGATGAACCACCGTCACCGGTATAGGTAATGGCAACACGATCTAAGCCACGCTTGCGGAAACCTAGTCCCACACCAGCTGCTTGGATGATCTGTGCGCCGATAATGATTTGTGGTGGAGCTGCGTTAAAGCCTTCTTCGTACTCGTTACCATGTACGTGGCCACGTGACCACAAGAATGCTTTATATAGTGGTAAACCGTGATGTACGATTTGAGGTATATCACGATAGCCACCTAGAAGGAAGTCATCTTGATTGAATGCTCTTATTGATCCGATCTGGCTAGCTTCTTGACCTTCTGTTGGTGCAAAGAAACCTAAGCGACCTTGCTTGGCAAGTTTCTCCGATCGATCATTGTAGGCTCTTGCCCACACCATATGCGTCATTAGCTCAACCAAGTCTTCATCTGACAAGCCAAGTTCTTCAAACAACTTCTTATCTTGAAGTTCACCCTCTTCATTCAAAATCTGAAGGGTAGGGAATAACTCATTGATGCTGTCCAACTGATGACCGAAATCCAATGGATTCACAGTATTGTTTTCTGCCATAATTAGCACCTTTCTAAACACGTGCGGCCTAGCACTTCCTACTCGAAGTCTGGTCGCTTGATCTTCTTTGATATTCGAGATCTGTTATTTTAACCATAGTCTCTCTTATTAAATTAACAGCCCGAGTTAGCCTATGCAAACTCAAATGACACAGACAAATTAAGCTTCTCTATATTCCTTAATTAAATCGTACCTTATCTTGATTTTAATCGTACCTTTGCATCTCTTTAATCGTACCTTAACGTTTTAATTGCCCCTTTTTATATCAGGATCTTTATCTTCTTATTTTTAGCCCTCTATCTAGGACAAATGAAGGAATCTTCAATCAGGCATCTTTTGTTTCAAGCACAGCTTCTACGCTATTATGCTGAATACCTAAGACCCTTAAGATACTTTGTTTCAACTCATCTACAGTAATGGGATTGTCATGTATCGCCTCCTCACCTAGGTATCTCTTATATATATCATTTAATGTAGCCATAACATTGGGGTCAGATGCGGGGAAGTTTGGACCTGCCTCTCCGATGTCATAAAATTGTCGTACCAAGTTAGCTCGGGCTGCTTGATCACCATCAACACTGATGTAGGCCATGAAACCTACTGCATTGCGGACGCGCCTTTGCGCGATCCCACACACCTTTAAACCGAAAGCGCTTAAATCATAGTCTCCAGGACAGTAAGATCTTTTGATCTCACCAATCTCTAATTTCAATTCCTCTGGCATAAAGCCTAGGCGAGTAGTAACTAAGTCTTCAAATGCATCTTGAATGCAATTGGCCATCTTACGAAAGCCTTCATCGATGGATAGCTTTTGATCCGGCAATGCTGTGAGTATAGATACGTTTAATACACCAGCATCGCTTACGATCGCTTGACCTCCTGCAATGCGAAGCACTAGTGGTACCTCTTCTTCTTTAGCCCAACGAAACGCTGCTTCCTCATTGGCCATGCGTCGATCAAGCTTCCCCAATATCAGTGCTTGTGGTTGATAAAAGTGCAGCACCCCTTCAGCTGGCCATAAGCCCAGATTAGCTTTCGCCTTACCCAAGCGCTCTAGTTCCAATCGATCTGTATCAAAGGCTTGTTCACGCTCTTCTTCTGTCGTTACAGGTATGCGCCATAGGCCTTGTTCTACTGTAGCTTTCCTGTCATCTGTACCTCTATCGATGACCTTCCACGCTTCGATCATAAGCGCTCTTCCACAATGCGCTCGATGACCTTGGCAAATGTCTTTGGTGCTTGAGCGCCACTCACTGCATATTGCTCATCGAATAAGAAGTGTGGGACACCTTGTAAGCCAACATCTCTTGAGCGCTTTTCATCTGACCTTACTTCTTTGCTGTATGCATCGGTCACTAAAACTTCCACGACACTATCACGATCAATACCTAGTGATTCTGCAAGTTCAATCAAGACAGACGGATCACCAATATCTTTATGCTCTGTGAAATAGGCATAAAAGAGTTTTTCTATTAATTCCATAGCAAGTTTTGGATCGCTATTGAAGACCATTTGTGTTAAGCGATGTGCGTCAAAGGTATTCGTAACAGGTGCAGTACGTAAATGCATATCTAAACCGATTTCTAAACCCTGATCACGAATATCGTCTACACTAGCAATTGCAGCATCTAATTCAATGCCATGTGCGGCTGCAATTTGCTCTGGAACCAATTTGCCGCTTCGTAGTGGTGCCTTCGGTGATAGCTCAAAGCTTCTATAAAGAATGTCTACAGGCTCTTTTAAGTTCACTTGCTCTAAAGCTCTAGCTAATCTATGTTTTCCTAAATAACAGAAAGGACAGACAAAGTCCATCCAGATTTCAATTCTCATACGGCTACCTCCATAACTCTATATATATCTTCACTTATAAAATACACCTGAACCAATCGCATCCGTTACGCACAAAATCTTTCGTAACATCCGCCACATTAATACAGCTGTCCATGGAGATCCTACAAACATCCATTGATCCCTAGTTCTATCTTTTAAAAGAAAAATGAGCCGCCTGCCAAATGCAAAGCGACTCACCTTAGATATCTTATTTAAATGCCGATAACTAAAAGCTTTATCTTAATCCGTTTATGTAGGCATATAGTTTTGGAGTGGAACTCTTAACAGCTCCATTGTTGAACACGTACTGTGCAACACCTTCAGCGAAGAATTCAAACACATTGAAGTTTTGCTTTAGATTATGTGGCAACTGATTCTTCTCAGCTTCAAATACAGAAGCAAATCCTGCGGAATAACTGTGGTAGCCGCTGTAGAAGTCGTAAACGTGAGCTGTTTCATGTACCGCTGTTGTCTGATGCCTCGTATTTCCTGAAACATAAATTGCAGCAGAATCCACATGAGTGAAGCCTAAGATATTGCCCCAGGTACCTCCACCATAGTACAGATGACCTGCATTACCCTCGACAATGACCACACGTATTGTTTGAGCCGGCTTAATCCACTCAGGTACAGCCTTAAAGCTTGCCATCCAGTGATTGATATCTGCTTGTGTTGGGTTGCCATATGTTTCAATTTGATAGCCAGCTAAGTAGCCAATGACTGTGGTATTAGAAGGCTCTTGGCCATTCTTGGCTTTTACCGGCGCATAGTATCGGTTACTTGGCGGAGGTGCAGCTACCGTCGTTGGTGCTTGCGTTGTTGTCGGAGCCACTGTAGTTGGCGCAGCAGTAGTCGCTACTGTAGTTGGCGCAGCAGTAGTCGCTACTGTAGTTGGCACAGGTGTTGGTGTTGGTTTTATAGTTGTAGGTGCTACTGTAGGCTTAGCAGTTGTTGGTGCAACCGTAGCTTTTGCTGTTGTTGGTGCAACCGTAGCTTTTGCTGTTGTTGGAGCTACAGTAGGTTTTGCTGTTGTTGGAGCTACAGTAGATGTTGTGGGTAGAGCTGTAGAAGCCTTTGTTGTACTATTTCTTGTGGGAGCTGCAGTCGGTGTAGGTAATGCAGTCGTTTCACTGGTCTCGGCTGGTGTAGGAGTTACTAACACAGTTTCTTCTACTAAGCTGTCATCACGATCTGTCGATGGATCGAAGCTTTGATCTTCACTTGTCACATCAATTGGATCTTCAATAGACTCATCTATTAAATTTTCACCTGCACGATTTAACTCATCACCATCACTTACAAGATCAAGATCCTCGTTTAAATCTTCAGATGCACGTGGAAGATCGCCTATATAAGCACGACCTTTAGCAAAGTCTTCTGCAATGTCTAAATCCTCTGCTGTGTTAGATGACTCATTTGCATCTGTATGAGTTTCACTGATAGTGGATTCATCTTCACTTGAAGTCTTTGCTACATCTAAAATAGCCCAGTTATCGACGAGCAATGCTCGTTCTCCTTTTGATTCATATTCACCTGATAAAAAAATACTAGTCAAAACAACGACTAGCAGTCCTACTAAAGAACCAATAACACGTTTTTTCAAAGCTGTCTCTTTCTGATTGGGCACACACAATCATTAAGCCATATCTCTATTTGTTTCTTTACTTTACAAATATAACATTTGCACTCATGTACAAACAGTACCCAAATGTGAAGATTGTTTTAAAATTCAAAAATTCTGTATATTCAACATAATGTACCAAGGTTATATGCAAATCATTCTTAGCACCACTTAATTATACAGGCCTTATTAATAATCGTTTTCAACAAAAATAAGAAGCGTTTTTGATCAAAGTTAACAAAATACGAGTTAAATCTCGTAAAACAGCTTATTTATCCCCTCAAATAAGATTGTTTAAAGATGCATAAACATTCAAAGAGATAGTTATATTGACTGATGTTTTCAAATGTAGCCATCTCGAATTCATCTTAGCTTATATGAGGCAAGGATTGGCAGTTTTTGAATAAAGAATGCTTGCTGCTAGCGTAAGATACGACCGCTATTGCAATGTCATTTATTTAAGGAGAGCTTGTCCCATAAAGGACACTAGAAATATATCGCTAAAATGTTACACTAAACTTGACTATATACATTTCATATATACAAGGGAGATATGTCTTATGAAAAAATTAAAAGTTGGCGTGATTGGTTGCGGTAATATCGGCACCACCGCACACATCCCGGCCTACATGGCTGACGAGACAGCTGAAATCGCATGGTTTTGTGATATCATTCGTGACCGTGCCGAAGCACAGCAAGAACGTGTTGGTACCGGCAAAGTAACCGAAGACTACCACGAAGTCTTAGCCGATCCAGAAGTGGATGCCATCTCTGTATGTACACCAAATACCCTCCACTCTGAAATTACTGTAGCTGCTTTAAAAGCTGGCAAGCACGTCCTTTGTGAAAAGCCTGCAGCTTACACCTACGACGAAGCAGTCAAGATGCAAGAAGCACGCAAAGAGAGCGGTAAAATCTTGAACATCGGTGTCGTCAACCGTTTCAATGACTCCGTCATCAAAATTAAAGAACTCATTGATGCTGGCACACTAGGTGAGATCTACCATGTCTATGTCAGTTTCCGTGCCCACCGTTCCATCCCAGGTCTAGGTGGTGCATTCACTACAAAGGCAATCGCCGGTGGTGGTGCATTGATCGACTGGGGCGTACACTATCTTGATATCGTCATGTATTGCACAGGCGATCCAAGACCTAAGACAGTATCAGCTGAGACATTCTCTAAGCTTGGCGTAGACATCGAAAACTATGTCTATGAAGACATGTGGTCAGGTCCACCTATCTTAGATGGTACTTATGACGTTGATGACTCCGTTACTGCACTTGTTCGTACAGAAGGCCCAGTTATTACCGTGCACGGTGCATGGGCACAAAACATCGGTGCTGAAGATCGCCACATTGACTTTATGGGCACGAAAGCAGGTATCAGACTCGACTATGGTGGTGGTTTCACCCTCTACGGTACAAAAGACGGTAAGTTAACCGAAGAGCGCTTCCCAGATCCTGTCACCAACATGTTCAATAACGAAGTGAGCGACTTCCTTGCTTGTATCCGCGAAGGCCGCACCAACGCTGCCGACATCGATAAAGCGATTATCACTTCCTACATGATGGAAGCCATGTATGAAAGTGCTGAGAAGCACCGCGAAGTCGTCTGTGACTAATCTAGTCACACGAAGCTAGAGGAGACGCACATGATCAGATTACTGTTTGTATTGGTTATCGGATTTTTCAAAGCAATCTTTCGGGTTTCAAAAAAGTACTAGTAGACAACATTTTAATTGTGTTAAGAAAGCGGGCCAAACAGCCCGCTTTACTTATCTAAATCTGCTTAGTTTTTTGTTTCAATCCAAGTCTTCGTAATATTCACGTAATCGTTGTAACTCAATTTTTAACTGTTTAGTTAGATCCTCTGTTCCAGCTGTTCCATATAAATTATTTAATTCATGTGGATCTGCTTTTAGATCGTAGAGCTCCCAATAAATAGGATCTCCAATATCAGATTTGTTTTCAAAGCGGATGAGCTTATGTTGCCTGCCTCTAACACCGTAGTGTGGATAGACGTTATGCTCCCCTGGCCAATCGTAATAGCGGTAGTAAATGTACTCGTAACCAGTCTGGCCAGTATCCTCTACAATGCCTCTAAAGCTTCGTCCTTGACCACCGAGGGTAATCGGATCTATCCCTGCATAGTCCATGAAGAGATAGGCAAAGTCGATGTTTAGTACTTGCTCAGCATTCCTTCTTCTACTTGGAATGACACTTGGGTATTGGATCAAAAACGGCATGTGTTGGGATTCTTCGTACATGAAGCGCTTATCGAACCAGCCGTGCTCTCCTGTATAGAAGCCTTGGTCTGACGTGTAGATCACGATGGTGTCTTCCCAGATGCCATCTTCCTTAACGTAATCTAAGAGTTCAGATACTGAATCATCAACAGACGCTATGGTGGCCATATAGTCTTCCATGTAGCGTTGGTATTTCCAGTCCCGTACTTCACTAGGACTTAAACCTTCAGGTGGTGGCCCCTTGGTATCAAAGTCTGTCAGATCGTCAATCTTCATGGTGGCGTTTTTGGCATTAGGACCACGGGTGGCATAGTCATCGTTGTAGGTTTCAGGGTGTCTAAACTTTATATCTTTATAACGGCCGTTATATTTAGGTGATGGTTCCCAATTTCTGTGTGGTGCTTTGTGGTGGCACATCAAAAAGAAGGGTTTATCTCTATCCCTATCTTTTAGCCAAGCCAAGCTCTTCTCGGTTAAGAGCTCTGTTGCGTAACCCGTTTCCTGTATGTCTCCGTCGTTTGTATAAAAGAAGGGATCGTAGTATTCACCTTGATGGTGGAAGATCTGGTAATGGTCAAAACCAGTGGGCATGTGTTCAGGTTCTGTTCCTAAGTGCCACTTCCCAATAATTGCTGTTTGGTAGCCGTCGTTTTTCAAAACTTTAGCAATGTTATTGAGCTTACCATCTAAACCTTCTTCTAAGTTCATGACACCATTTTTATGGTTGTATGAGCCTGTTAATATGGCAGCTCTACTCGGTGAGCATAATGAATTCGTACAAAAACAGTTGTCTAACAACATGCCGTTTTCTGCAAGTCGGTCTATACCAGGAGTTTTCACCTGATTGTCTGGCCTATATGCAGATATAGCCTGCAAGGCATGGTCATCGGACATCACAAATAATATGTTTGGCTTCTTACTCATGAATACGCTCCTCATCTTTCATTCTTATACTAGTGTAGCAAAGATTCGTGAATATACGCTTAAAGTCCACTTCAAATCCGACAAGTCTATACCCCTAAGTAAAATACTTAGACTATAATGGGTAGTGATACAAGAGCACTACAGATAAGAAGGAGTCCACAATGACTTTTAAATCACCTTGGATCGGTACCCATGCCTTTAAAGACCTTAAACCTATCAATGTATTCCATAAACAATACGATAAGGTTGATCTACAGCCATCCCCAATAAAGGACTACCATGTGGCATTTAGTGGCAAATTGACTGCTAAGAAAAACGCTCAATATAAAGTAAACATCAGTGCTGACGACTACTATAAGCTCTACATCAATGGCCAATTTGTAGGTCAAGGTGTGAAGCCCTCTTACCCAGTGCACCAAGTCTATAACAGTTTTGACATATCAGAATACCTCGAGACAGGCGAAAACCGCATCGTAGCGCATCTCTACTACAACGGTGATATCAATCGTTCCTACCAAAGTGGGGATATGCGTTTTGGTTTAATCGCAGACATTTTCGAGAACGACTTGTACATTTCAGGTACAAGTAGCGATTGGCGCTACCTTGAATTAAAAGAATATCAAGGGACAACTACAGTTGGCTATGAAACCTCTTACTTAGAGGACATTGACTTTCGCTTGGAAGAAAAAGGTTGGCGAGATAAAGACCACAAGGATTTGCACTGGCTAAAGGCTGTACTTAGACCTGAGAACGATCACGTATTCGAAAGAGAGCCTAGCCCTGCATTAGATGTCTACCAGATCGCTCCAATTCAACATCAAGTGTTAAGTAACAATGTTCATCTTTATGATTTTGGCCGTGAGATTACGGGACAATTCACCTTTAAACTAAAAGGCAATAGAGACGATAAAGTCATCTTACGCTGTGGCGAAGAACTCATTGAATCAGAGGCGTTTAATAAAGATAGCAGGGTACGCTTTGACATGCGCTGTAACTGCCGCTATGAAGAATCAATCACGCTATCTGGCAAAGTAGATGAAGCGTTATTCTACGACTATAAGGCCTTTCGTTATGTTGAACTCCAGCTCCCAAAACACATTGATATTAAAGATGTTGAAGTAGGCGCAATATTACGCCACCATCCATTCAAGGAGATCTTGGCACTAGAGAGTAAAGACGAGGACTTAAAAGCAATATGGGATCTTTGTGTGCATACACTTCGTGTTGGTGCACAAGAACTCTTGGTCGATTGTCCAACCAGAGAGAAGGGTCAGTACTTAGGTGATTTTACCGTTAGTGGCTTAGCCCATCTCTACATCACAGGTGACCTAGACTACTACAGAAATATACTCAGAGACTTCGCTAGAAGCAGCAGTATTTGCCCCGGCATTATGGCCGTCGTACCCGGCAGCTTCATGCAAGAGATTGCAGACTTTAGCCTACTCTTTGGCCTTCAAGTATTAAACTTCTACCGCTACACAAAGGATAAGTCTGTTCTAGAAGAATTCTTACCAGTAGTCGATGAAATATTGGATCACTTCTCACAGTACGAACGTGAAGATGGCCTACTTGAAGCAGTATCCGATAAGTGGAACCTTGTCGATTGGCCAGATAACTTACGTGACAACTATGACTTTGATCTTCCTGACCCTGCACGACAAGATGGTTGCCACAACGTCATCAATGCTTACTATATCGGTGCACAGATCACACGAAATGAAATCTTAAATGAACTAGATCTAAACACCGACGATGCAGACATTAAAAAGCGAGTCGCTAGCTTCAACAAAGCATTCTACGATCCAAGTAAGAAGCTTTATAAAGATACTGAAAGTTCTACACACCATGCTCTGCATTCAAATGTCTTACCTGCCTTCTTTGGCTTTGCAGTGACGAGTGCACACGCAAGTCTCCACCAGCACATATTAAGTAAGGGACTAAACTGCGGTGTCTTCTTCGCCTACTTTGTCTTAAAAGCACTCTGCCAAATAGGAGCCAAAGAAGATGCTTATGAGCTCATGTTAAACACGACAGAGCATGGCTGGATCAATATGCTAAGGGAAGGCGCAACTACCTGCTTTGAAGCTTGGGGTAAGGATCAAAAGTGGAATACAAGCCTTTGTCATCCATGGGCAACAGCACCTGTTATTCTACTTAATGAAAATTTTAAAGAGTATACGGACATTTATAAAATCCATACAATAGGATAAATAGAGCATCTAACGAGTTAAAAGCTAGGATGTACAGCCAAATGTTCATCTTAGCTTTTATAGTTTATTGACTTAACCCGCTTGCACTTTATCTGTCACTTTCAATGATTTGGCTGGTATCGGTTCATGGAGCTTAAAGGTAATGCTCATTGGCATGGACCCTTCATGTTTAACATAGTCTACCTTGCCTAAATATTGATAAGGCATAGCGTCTCTATAACGATCTTGCTTGCTATCACGTACGAATAATACGATTTGACTGCCCATCTCTTTATGCTTGATATAACGCTTGCCTGTAGGCGATGTATCTGAGGTAGTACTTTGGCTTTGCCAGTGGAACAGATATTCATTGATGGAATAGTCGTCATAAAGCGTGGTGGGAGAATAGTCCTTATCTGATTTGTTTAGCGTGACAAATAGAATATCAATCCCTTGGTCCTTCACAAAATAAATACCTTCACGAACTGTAGATGGGTTTTGATGGCCAAATGCAGCTAAGACCTGATTCCTGCTATACGAGCTATGCAAGTGAAGTGGATTACTTGCATTTAGTGAGACAGTCGATTCAACGAAATCAATTGCTTCATATAAGTAATAGAAGAGCTCGATCATTTCATCTAATAAGATGGGGTTTTCTTTTAAGCTTTGAAGTGAAAGGATTAAGTCTTCGTCACTTGGGTCTTTTTTACTAGTCCAAATCGTATGGTAGAGCATACGAAGTTGCAGTAACTCCTCTTCGCTATACGATTTGAAATTCATTTTATCTATATCATCTAGTGACAGAATCAAAAACTCTAGCCACGATGCTGAATCAATTTGAGCTAGACGTTTGAAAGCTCTACTGAGTAAAAGTTCATCTTCTTCAGTAAAGTCTTCTATGATGTCGGCATATACGAGTAATCTTGAAAAGGTGGAGAATCGATAGATGTCTCTAGGACTTAGATGGTAGTACTCTAAGAAATTTGCAAGTGTCAGCTCTAAATCGGTATCTTCTTCAAAATACCTCAAGCGTTCAATCAAGCCTGCCCTTGATCCTAGTGATTGCTTAATGTTATCTAAAACATATTCTTGAGCGACTTTCTCTAAACGAATGTGACAACCTTTAGGTACAGAAGGAAAGGACTTTGAAATCTCTTTGTTTAAGCTATGTTTCGTATTTGCTAAGAGGGCTGCAAACTTATCTTGGTAGTTATAGCGTTTATGTGCCTGGGCGATAAAGTCTAATACAGTTAGACACTCTTTACCTTCAGCAAGCCTTAAGCCACGACCTAGTTGCTGCAAGAAGACAGTCAAGCTCTCTGTTGGTCTTAAAAAGAGGACGGTATTGACCTCTGGAATATCTACTCCTTCATTATATAAGTCAACCGTGAATATAAAGCGTAGTTCTCCTTTAGTTAAACGGTCTTTAGCTGTACGCCTCTCTTCTTTATCTGAACTAGCTGTTAGCGCAATTGAAGGAATTTGATGTTCGTTAAACATATGTGCCATGAAATAAGCATGTTCAACAGAGACACAAAAGCCTAAGCCCACAACGTCATCAATTGTTGTGACATAACGATGCACAGCAGAGATAACATTGATGGCTCTGGATTTTGCGACTACATGGTCCATGGTATAGAGCTTTGTTAATTCACCTGTATCGTAGCCGCCTCTAGCCCACTTCAAGCTACTTAGATCCACATCGTCTGTAACACCAAAGTATTGGAAGGGAGATAGCAAACGCCGCTCAATGGCTTCAGGTAAGCGTATTTCTGCTGCAATCCGTCCTCCAAAATATGTTGTGACATCTGCTCCATCTAAACGTTCAGGAGTAGCAGTCAGGCCTAAGAGTACTTTTGGCTCATAGTAGTTTAAAAGTGTTTGATATGACTTTGCTGCAGCATGGTGAAATTCGTCGACGACAATGTAATCGTAGTAATTAGCATCTGTGACTTCATGCCAAGACTTCGAGTTAAAGGTTTGAATGGACATAAATAGATGGTCGATTTGCTCAGGTGTTTCTCCGCCAACACTTAAGTCAGCAAAGTTTAAGTCTCTTAGGACTTGCCTGAAGGTCACTAAGCTTTGTCTTAAGATTTCTTCTCGATGAGCAATGAATAACAAACGGCTTGTTTTACTTGGTCTATTTCGTTTAAATCTCAAGTAATCGAAGGCTGCTAGTACCGTCTTACCAGTTCCTGTAGCAGCGACTATTAAGTTTCTGTAGCGTCCATGAACCTCACGTTCAGCCTGTAAGCGTTCTAATATTTCTTTTTGATAGGGATATGGATGGATATCAAAGAGTGTAGTAGGCTCTTGGCTTATACCTTGCATACGCTCTGCTCTTAATGCAGTTGCAAGAATCGCTGCTTGGGATGCATCGTAATGTACGAATTCATCTGAATGCCAATAGTTATCGAAGGTGGCTTCGATCTTTTGCATCGTCTGTGGTAGTTCTTTAGCCGCAACTTTTACATTCCATTCAAGGCCACTTGAGATAGCAGCACCTGACAGGTTTGAAGAACCAACATATGCGACGCTATAACCTGTATTGCGATAGAAGACATAAGTCTTTGCATGTAGTCTTGTTCGTTTCGTGTCGTAAGAAATCTTTATTTCTGATCCTACTAAAGCAGAAAGTGCTTTGACTGCTTTTAAATCTGTTGCACCCATGTAAGAGGTGGTGATGACGCGAAGGGTGCCGCCACGCTCACAGAAAGCTTTTAATTCCTCATAGATTAAGCGAAGTCCACTCCACTTCACGAACGAGACCAGCATGTCGATTCGATCGCTACTTTGGATCTCACTTCTAAACTCTTCTTCTAAACTTGGATCTTGTCTAGATCCTGTAAATAAGGAGCTGGTCGATAGAGGGCTCTCAGGCCTTTCTAAGCTAAAACTTGTTTCCGGCAATCTTGTATCAGATACCGGTTTTAAGCTTAATAGTTCTCGACCTGGTTTAGAGATGGTGTTAGGCAATATATTGGTTTGATCTTGAGCTAGATTTTCCAAGAGGCTTTGAACAATACGATTGACTAATTCAATTTGAGCATCCAGTTTATGTTCTGACTTCGTTTGATCTCGTACTTGAGAGAGTGCTTGTTTTGTAAGTAAAGCAATATAGCGGCTTAGTATATCAGGTGCTTCATTTGCATCCAATGCACCTGTTTGAAACTGCTGGGCAGGCAATTGCTCTAGCTCTTTAGCAATCCTCTCGTTGATGATTGTCTCGTATAAGCCAGGTTCCAACATAAACTTACCTCCACCCTCTATTCAAAAGAGCCAATGTCTTAAACAGCCAATGGGCACTACATGCACACCGTCCTCCCTAGTATAAGCATATGGAGGTTGGGATACAATGTTGAGG
>CAYXVJ010000047.1:7533-13342 GCA_964468675.1 uncultured Oscillospiraceae bacterium | reverse complement strand
CATGAGAGGCTGGGTGAACTACTTCAAATTGGCCGACATGAAGTCCCTAATGGAAAACTTAGACGCATGGATGCGTAGACGCATCCGTATGGTGACGTGGAAACGTTGGAAGAAAGTACGGACAAGATTTAAGAACTTGAAACGTGCAGGCATAGACAGAGGTCAAGCGTGGGAATGGGCGAACACGAGACTTGGTTACTGGCGAATCGCTGGTAGCTGGATCTTAACGAGAGCCATCCCCAATTGATTTTCTTACTTGCTTATCTGTATGTTTACAGACTATCACCAGCTGGTACTGTACTAGTACGCTTCACATGAATGCGCTTAACAAAGAGCATGAGAATACTACCTACAATGAGGAAAGCAACGATAGAGCCGATTGCCCAAAGTAAGCCGTATTGTTCTGCAAGTAAGGGATCTAGACCTCTGTTCTCATACCAAGTATGCATGCGATAAGAGATGGTACTAAAGACAAGAGGGCCTATGAAGGTAGATGTTCTACCAGCAACGGATAAGAAACCATGGAATTCAGATACTTGATTCACAGGTGCCAATTGGCTGACCATGGATCTACTTACTGCTTGAGCTCCTGATAGGGAGAAGCCAGCAAAGAAGCCGATGATGTTGAACCAGAAGGTCGTTTCAATGAAGAACAAGCCACTGACGGATGCAATCAATATCAGAAGTGAGATCAAAATGGCGTACTTACTGCTGATGCGGTCTGCGATCTGACCGAATAAGAAGGCACCGATTGCTCCTGATAAGTGAATCAAAATCACAAATAAGATGAGTTCTGTTTGTTTTAAACCGAACAACGTAGCTCCAATTATGGCTGCAAAATCCATGAGCATCATGATGCCGTCGTTGTAGATTAGAAATGAGATGGCATATTTTAAGAATTCTTTATGCTGTTTCACAGAACGGAAGGTCTTCGCTAGCTGTGTAAATGCATAACGAATGCTTGTTGTGTTTTCAGGTAAACGTTCTGCTTCTTGCAATTCTTTAACGTTTAAGAATGTTGGAATAGATGAGAGCAGATACATCAATGCCGTAATTAAGAAGGCATATGGAATCATCTCATTGCCTAAGAATTGGATAGGTAAGAGCACTGCTAGTAAGGTGATGATGCCGCCGATCATACCGAAGGCCCAGCCGTTACCAGATACAGTACCAACAGATTCAGGTGTAGATACATCTGTTAGGAGTGCATCGTAGAACACTTGTGCGCCTCTGTAGCCGATCTCAGCTAGTATGAAAAACAACATACCTGTGAAGATGTCACCTTCACCAACAAAGAATAGAAGAGCGGTGAATACAATAGATAGCATGGTGAAGACGAATAAGAGTTTTTTCTTGGATTTCGCAAAGTCTGCAATGGTACCGAATATCGGTGACATAATGGCTACTAAGATGGCGGCGATACCAACAGAGATACCCCATAGTCTAGTGCCTTCTGCTCCGCCTACTACGACATCTTTGAAATAAGCAGAGTAGACCGCTAATAAGATTATGGCTGCATATGCTGAGTTACCAAAATCATAGAAATACCATGATAATCTTGCTTTTCTAGTATTGGCTAATGTTTGATCTTTCATTCTTTTCCCCTCTTTGAACCCCTTGTTTTAATAGTTGATATAAACTTAAATATTTTCTTCCACAATATACGTCTTTTGATCGTATTTCATAATGTTCTTTTAGATGCGTGAATGCAATATTAGATCTGCCGAAGATGGCCATATTTGAAATATCTTTGATGTAGAACTCATAGTGTCCCCACGTGATGCGATCAAGATACATCCTTAATTCATTACTATCTGCTTCTAAGTTCTGACTCGTATGATCAAGATGGATTTGGATAATTGAAATATTAGTGTCATCAAAAATAGCTTCATGTTCTGCATTGACAGCGATTTGCCTTAGCTTTTCTTCTTGCCATTGATCCCATTTTGTGACGGTATTTAATAGTGGATGACTTAGATAACCATAGACATCATAAGTTACATCCAGGCCACAAGAACAGGTGAAGTGATTACCGACACCTTGTAAATGCCCAATTTGCTTACAAGAAGGGCACATGTAGAGTGCTGTCTCTAATCCTTCAGCAAGACGCTTGCCTTTATAAGCAATTCTTTCTTGATCTTGGCGTAGGTAAGCATCTTCATATAAGTCTTTTATGACGTGTGAGCTGATCTCTGCAGAGCTTATTGAGCGTAAGTATTCTGGTTGATAGATATTGACCGCAAAGCCGCGCATGGATCCACGTCTAGTGGATTTAGCCCATCTAGGGGTAGTGAAGTAACCGCCTTCAAACTTGTAGGTGATTAATGGGACATTCGCGATCTTGGCAAGTTTTCCGATGGATGGAGGTATCTCGTTTGTCAGTCCATTGAAGGAGCGGTTGCCTTCGGCAAAAATACCTACATTCATACCACATTTTAAGCGTTTTAAGACTTCACGTGCTGTGAGCATGTCCGTACTGCCTTTTAACCTTGGTATGGGGTTAAAGTAGCGCTTTAATAAGTATGAGATGAAACCTAATCGAAAGATGTGTTCTGAGGCGACAAAATAAACCATGTCATTGAAACTAAAATGACAAAGGCCGGATCTAAATCCGCATTGTGATTCGCGAGCACTAAGTAAGGCCCTTTCATCTCTGGAACTGGCACTGAATCCAGTTTAAACCACCACTTAAAAAAAGGTTTTATGATTGCTTTAATGATCTTATGCGCCCTTAAATGGCGCTTGTAATGTATATCTAATTCAGACATCTAGTATGCCTTTCGTTAATTCTATTGAAATGTATGCTCAATACAATGTTTTCAATCGTACCATATAACAGCCGATTTGTTTACAATTGAGTTTAGCACAATGGTGAACCCTTTGAAACGCCTATCTATCAGTAGTTAGGGCTGCTTTATGCTTGTGTTAAGTATAAGTAAATTGCTTAAAAACAGTAACGATATTGGGTTTATGAGGATGAATAAATGAATCGGTGAGTGAAAAACTAATATTTGAATTGAACGTATTGGCAGCCTACTAAAGCTCATTCATTATTTTAAGGTAACAATTTCTAGTAGATTTTTTTAAAGGTAAACTTTTGATTGCTTTTTTATGTTCAGGACAAAAATTTATCAAGCTAAGACTTAAGTGTTTTTTAGACTGCTCTTAAATTAACTTGGCTACCGCAAACGTTGCGCTCGTAGAGCGGTTTTACAGTTATAATTTAGAATACATAAAAGCTTACTTCTAAAAGTGTTTAATTGGATTAAGAATTTTAATCTTAACCAATTAGTTGATCGAACAATACGAGTAGTAGACAAAGGCCGCTAAAAATAGAGGAGATCAAGATGAAAACTGTACATATAATTTCACACAGCCACTGGGATAGAGAATGGTATTTACCTTACGAGCGCCACCATATGCTATTGGTGGAATTGATCGATGATGTTTTAGAGTTATTTGAGACGGATCCAGAATTTAAATCATTTTATTTGGATGGACAAACAATCATATTAGATGACTATCTAGAAGTAAAACCAGAAAATGAAGCACTTATACGTAAGTATATTGATAATGGGCAGTTGAAAATTGGGCCATTTTATATTCTGCAAGATGCGTATCTTACCTCGAGTGAATCCAATGTGCGTAATATGTTGGTCGGCCATCAAGAAACAAAGAAATGGGGTGCCACAACTAAAATCGGTTACTATCCCGATACCTTTGGTAATCCAGGTCAAACGCCACAACTGATGAAGCAATTAGGTTTTGATGTAGCTGCTTTTGGTCGCGGCGTGAAGCCAACTGGTTTTGCGAATAAATCAAATGAAGAAGATAATTTTGTGTCTTCATATTCTGAGATGACATGGCAAGGTGTAGATGGCACTGAGATTATGGGTCTGCTTTTTGCAAACTGGTATAGTAACGGGAATGAAATTCCTACGGAGGAAGAGGTCGCTAAATTGTTTTGGGATCAAAAATTAAAAGATGCCCAAACATATGCCTCAAGCGGACACTTGCTCATGATGAACGGGTGTGACCATCAACCGGTTCAAAAAGATTTGTCCAAGGCTATTCGTATGGCTAATAGACTATATCCAGATTATGAATTTATCCATTCTGATTTTACGACTTATATGAAAGAAATACTCCAGAATGCACCAGAAGATATAGACACCGTGACGGGAGAATTGACATCCCAAGAAACGGAAGGTTGGTATACATTAACAAACACAGCTTCTTCTCGCGTATATTTGAAACAGGAAAATACAATAGTGGCTCGTCTACTAGAAAACATTGCTGAACCATTGGCTTCATTCGCCTATGAAGTTACGGGCAAATATCCACATGATATTTTGGACTATGCTTGGAAAACGTATATGCAAAACCATCCCCATGACAGCATATGCGGATGCAGTGTTGACGAGGTACATGATGAAATGATGGTGCGCTTCCAGAAAGCCGAACATGTAGCAAAATACGTCATTGATGAATCACTGCAATCTCTCACAACTGCGATCGATACGAAAAGCAATGCACTAAAAGACGCTCATCCTTTTGTAGTGTTTAATACTGCTGGTATCAGTAAAACGAGTTCAGTCAAAGTGAATTTGGAATTAAAAAGAGTATATTTTTCTGATAAATTTCCAACAAGAAGTTATTTTGATTTGCTAGATCTAAAGCTCCCCAAATATAAAGTAGTCGATCAAGATGGCCAGGAAGTGCTGTCCGACATCACGATAAACAAACCTGCCTTCAATTACGATTTGCCTAAGGATGCTTTCAGGCAGCCGTATATGGCAAGTAACGTGGACGTTGAAATCTATCTTGAAGACATGCCAGCCTTTTCATGGGAGACATTCTATCTAGTAATAGATGATAGCCTGAGTGAAGTAGATGCTATATCAGATGATTTAGTTTTAGAAAATAAACACTTAAAAGTTGAACTGAATCAAAACGGTACACTAAAAGTAAGCGATAAGAAGACTAAGAACGTGTATGACAATCTACTTGTGTTTGAAGATCGCGGTGATATAGGCAACGAATATGTTTATAAACAGCCAAACGGTGAAGAAGCAATTACATCTATTCATAAGCTTGTATCAGCTGAGTTAGGTGCAAGAACTAGCTTTAAAAAAGAGTTGATTCTAACACATGAAATTGCCGTACCACTATCTGCAGATGAGAACTTAGTAGAAGAGCAAGCACGCTTGGTGGAGTTTAGGGATCGTAAAGCTAAAAGAGTAGAGACGAGTAAACCGCTTCAGATTGTCACACGTATTACACTTGAAAAAGACGCACAACATTTGTCGTTTGAAACACGTTTGAGAAATGAGATGAAGGACCATCGTTTACGGGTGTTATTTCCAACTGGCCTACAATCAACGGTTCATTTTGCTGACTCGATTTTTGAAACCGTTGAACGTCCAAACAAAGTTAGCGAGGCATGGACAAATCCAGAAAATCCCCAGAGAACGCATCGCTTTATTCAGGTGAAAGACGAGACAAATGCTGTGTTGGTGATGCCAGACGGACTGAATGAATACGAGATTTTAGAGGATGAAAGCGGTTTAACGATTGCCTTAACCTTATTTAGAGCCATTGGTGAAATGGGGGATTGGGGTTACTTCCCAACGCCTGGCGCGCAATGTTTAGGCCGCGAATTCACCTTCAAGTATCACTTGAGTTTCCATGGGCAAGAAGATGAGAATCAGATGCTTAAAGAAGCCATTCATCTGCACATACCATTGATCGCAAAAGAGACTGATCTGCACCATGGGAATCTTCGGAATAAAGATGTGCTGTTAGACGT
>CAYXVJ010000047.1:0-7523 GCA_964468675.1 uncultured Oscillospiraceae bacterium | reverse complement strand
GGAGAGACCGTTGCAGTGACGGCTGTAAAGAGACAAAGAGAAAGCAATGATCTAGTCACTCGTTTCTATAACTTTAGCGATCAGGAAACTACATTTAAGGCTCGATTTGCTGCTCTAAAACCACTGAAAAGCAATATTTTAGAAGAGGTGGAAGATGAACTAAGTGAATATAAAGCGCAACCTTTTGAGATTGTGACATTGAAGTGGAAAGAGAGTAGAGAATCGTAAATGCTAGAAGTAATTCCCGAGCTAAAAGAGAGATGGCAATTGTCGGATCTTAAGAGGATTAACTACAATGACGTCAATACTTTATATACCTGTCAATCGGCCACTTATGGTGCCTGTGTACTCAAGCAATTTAGAGAGTCGAAAGAGTGTCTTTATGAAAGCGAAGCGCTTCGTTTACAAGAAGGCTCTATATACTGCAAACTACATCTCTTTGATCTAGAAAATAGTTTCATCTTAATTGAGCGGATATTACCAGGTACAAGATTACGTCAAATTACAGAGCTGGATTTTCGTTTGCAAGTATTCTTGGATGTATATAAAAAAACTATATTAACGTTAGACGAAGGGCATATCTTCCCCTCATACTTGGATTGGGTAGAGCGAATTGCAGATTATATGCAGACGAGAACTGTAGACTATCCAAGATTAGCTTCGCAGATGGAGAGAGCTAGGCTTCTATGTCGAGAGTTGTGGGTAAGGCATAACAGGCTGTCTTTACTCCACGGTGACTTACACCATGATAATATTCTGTTAGGTGAAGAGGGATACCGTATTATTGATCCGAAAGGAGTAACAGGTGACCCTGTATTTGATCTAGCACGTTTTATTTTTAATGAGTTTGGTGATTTTAAGCAAAGTGATCCTGCAGCTTTCAAGATGAAGTTTATGTTCATCTGTAAGACGATAGCGAAGGCTAATCAGATCCCCTTGCGTGATCTATTCGCTTTATCTTTCATTGAGATGGCTATGGGCTATAGCTGGACTGTAGAAGATGGTGATACTGTTACGACCGATGATCTTAACTTTGTAGAGTCTATCTTGGATGCGTTTATGTAACTTCACAAGCAGTAGAACTTTCGTTAATGGCGTATCATGGAAGATGACAACGTAAGCTTTGCATCAACGGGAGAAGTAAAGACATGAACACTAGACGCCGTGCCCGATATGCCTATTTATTTATTGCCCCTTTCTTTTTGGTATTTGTCAGTTTTAGCTTATATCCAATTGTCAATTCACTTTGGATTAGCTTTAATCAATTTGAAGCATTAAGCGGACGAACTACATTTATTGGAGTAGAGAATTATTCTCGTTTATTTCGCTCTAATTTCTTTTTAGCAAGTATCTTTAATACCGTTGTCATTTGGCTTTTTTCGATCATCCCTCAATTAACATTAGCATTCAGCTTATCTTTAATGCTTCAAAACCGATGGTTAAAGGGAAGAACAGCTTGAAGGAGCATTTTTTATTTCCCTAATTTAGTGACACCAGTAACCATAGGTGTCTTATTTGGTATCTTATTTAGCCATCCGGGAGGAGCGGTGAATCTACTATTATTGGCATTCGGTTTGATTGACAACTCCATTCATTTCTCGAATGATCCACTATTGGCACGCTTGGTGGTTGGTTTGGCTATATGTTGGCAAAATTTCGGTTTCAATATCATATTTTTTACAGCAGGCTTGAATGCTGTACCAAACGAAATCTATGAAGCAGCAGGTGTAGACGGAGCATCTTATCTCGCCAAGCTTCGCTTTGTTACCATCCCTTTAATTCGTCCTATGCTCATCTATATTATGATTACTTCCATTATTGGTGGATTACAAATCTTTGACGTCTCTCGCATGGTCTTTACCGATGTGCCAGGGGATCGTACGACTACCATGGTGCAATACATGTATGAAGCAGCCTTCGAACGCTGGCAACTTGGTTTTGGTGCAGCTGCAGGCTATGGCATTTTCATCATCATTATGATTTTTTCAGTTGTATCCCTATGGATAAGCAGACGTAAAGGTGAGGTGGATCAATGAAACGATATGTATTAAGGTCAATGATTTATTTTTCCTTACTGTTCATAGCTATCATTTCATTTATTCCGTTTTTCACCATGCTCGTTTCATCTACCCATGACAACTATGCGATTACTACCAAGGTAAATGTATTGCCAGGGCAGCATTTTCTAAGAAACTATAGACGCTTGACTGAAACGCTTAATATTTGGAGGGGTTTTCTAAATAGTGCACTCGTAGCCTCATTATCAACTGGACTAGGTCTATATTTTACTGCTCTCGCAGCATATGCTTTTTCTAAATTTAAGTTTCGAGGCAGACAAATCCTATTTAACATCGTTCTTGTTGCGATGATGATCCCTGGACAAATCGGTATTGTTGGTTTCTTTCATCAGATGAGCTCATTACGTTTACTAGACTCTTATATTCCATTAATTATCCCTTCTGTCGCAAACTGTTTTGCTGTCTTTTTCTTCAAACAGTTCATTGATGGTGCTCTGCCCGACTCACTGGTGGAATCCGCTCATATCGACGGAGCAGGGGAGTGGCGCATTTATCATTTAATTGTTTTACCTTTAATTAAGGCTGCACTCGTCACGCAAGCAGTCCTATCATTCATAGGCTCATGGAACAGCTATATGATGCCCCTTATTATTCTAAGATCAAGAGAGAAGATTACACTACCACTCATGATCGCCACTGTTCGTAGTGCGTATGGCACTGACTATGGTGCACAGTATGTTGGGATTTTGATTTCTGTCTTACCCTTGATTTTCTTATTCTCATTTGCATCCAAGATCATCATGGAGAAAGTCTCCATCGGTGCTGCCATTAAGGGCTAGCGCTTAAGTTTGAAAGGAGTGAGTATCAAAGTTTACCTAGCATTGATTTTAAGTTTTCATACCCAATGAGGAGGTAATAGATGAAACGTATAGCTATTGTTGCAGTAATAACTGCTTTGATTGTCCCACTAGCTGCTTGTACCAGCTCTCCTGGCACAAGCAATACTAATAGCCCAACAGTGAGCAGAAGTGATAATCTAACAATTGATGAAACAGATGATATAGATGTAACAAGTGAAGATACCGATCTTGCTAGTGAAACGACAGGAGACGGCAACACCGAGACAGATGAAACATCTGAAGCTGTTATGGAGGGTGCATTCGTATGGTGGAGTTATTTTGACCAAGCACCTTTCTTACAAGAACAATTCAATGATGTGTACCCAGATATCACCATTGAGCTAGAACTTTTTGGTGGTGATGAGTATCAAACAAAACTATTGACCCAGATACAATCTGGACAAGATGTGCCCGACCTAGTTGACTTGGAAGAAGCCTATTTGTATCGCTTTATTGAAGGCGAAGTGTTTGCGGATCTTGGTGCTTTAGGTGGCGATCAGTTGATAGAGGATTACTATCCTTATGCTGCTGATATGGGCAGAGATAGCCAAGGTGTGCTAAGAGCCATTACCGATAACGTATCACCAGTTGCCTTTTGGTACCTTCGTGATGCAATGGAAGAATGGCTAGGTACATCAGACGATGAAGAGATATCTGGCATCTTGAGTGATTGGGATGCAATTTTCGAGAAGGCTCGTGAGATCAAAGAAGCTTCAGACGGTACGGTCTACCTATGGCCAAATCTTGAAGAGGTTACGAAGATGGAAGGCTATGCCTTAGAGCCATTTGTGCGTGACGGCGAGTTTGCGATAGATGATGCCTGGTACGAAATTATCGACATCATGAGAACCTTACATGAAGAAGAATTACATGCGAATCTAGGTTCTTGGAGTGGAGAATGGGCTTCTGCATGGAATGAAGGTCAAATTTTAATTCGAGTCATGCCTTCTTGGGACTTCTTTACGGATTGGGAAACAAATGAAGGTAATGTTGGTGTAGCTAAACCACCGACTAATTCATATGAGGGAGCAAATTACAAAGCGATCTATAATGAATCGGAGCAAAAAGATGCCATCATGACCTTCTTAACCTTTATGGCATCAAGTGAATATCAAAAGATGAATTTAGATGAGAACAATCAGATGCCAGCAAACCGTAGCGTTATTGAAGAGATAGGTGCTGACTTTAGCGCTGAGCGTTTTGGTGGTCAGAACATCCTTCGTACTTACGATGAGATTAATCAAGCGATCCCCGCCATTATCCCTGATCAGTATACTAGGGCGGCACAAAACACGTTCTCGAGGCATGCCAAAGAAGGTGTATTAAACGGCTTATCAGATGAGGAAATCATCGAGAATTTTAAAGATGATCTACGCGATCAATTCCCTGAGATAGGAGGACTATAGGTACTTAATTGAATGGGGAGGATGAATCTAACGAGAGGTGTCTATCAAAATAGCCACCTCTTTTATTCACTCGTTTTACTTCGCTTATCCTTTTTTGCGTCTCTCTTTACCTTCAGCCTCGTCAGTGCTCTGGAAAGGGCAATCTTGTTACCAGCAGCTGTCTTGATACCTTCGGACGAAAGCCTTGTTTCAGCACGTTTCTTTGCTTCTTCTGCACGTTTAACGTCGATATCTTCTGGCCATTCACAGGCTTGAACAAGGATCGACACCTGATTATCCAAGACTTCCATAAAGCCTTTAGAGTGGAAGGCTGTTAACGTTTCATTTCTTGTCCTAATCGTTAACTCGCCAATATCAAGGGCGGTTGCCATGGCGGTGTGCCTTGCCCATATTGTAATAAATCCATCGATGGCCTTGACACTAACGCTTACCGCTTTACCAGTGAAAAAAGACCGTTCAGGTGTGAGTACACTCAGCTCAAATTCACTAGGCATGGCTTTGTCCTTTTTGCTTTGCTTCATCCAATGTGCCTACCATTAAAAAGTCTGCTTCTGGAATGTCGTCTGCTAAGCCATTGAGTACGGCTTCAAAGTCAGTAATGGTTTGTTCTAGGGGGACGTAGCGCCCTGCTTGTCCAGTAAAGACCTCCGCTGTGAACATGGGTTGAGATAAGAAGTTTTGCATCTTTCTTGCACGGTAGACGATTTGTCTATCCTCTTTAGATAGTTCATCCATACCCAATATAGCGATGATATCTTGTAATTCATAGTAGCGTTGTAAATATTCTTGAACTTGTCTTGCGACACTATAGTGCCTTTGTCCTACGATTACTGGATCTAGCATTGAGGAGGCCGAGTCCAGTGGACTTACAGCAGGGTAGATGCCTACTTCAGCAATGGACCTTGATAAAACAGTAGTGGCATCCAAGTGGGTGAAGATGGCAGCAGGTGCTGGATCCGTTAAGTCATCTGCAGGTACATAGACGGCTTGCACAGACGTGATCGAACCTTTATTTGTACTAGCAATTCGTTCTTCTAACTCACCTAATTCTTGGGCTAAAGTCGGTTGATATCCTACTGCTGAAGGCATACGACCTAAGAGAGCTGAGATTTCGTTACCTGCTTGTACATAGCGAAAGATATTGTCGATAAACAAGAGGACGTTGCCACCTAATTCATCACGTAAGTATTCAGCCATCGTTAGTCCGACTTGGGTCACCCGAAGCCTAGATCCAGGTGGTTCGTTCATCTGACCAAATGCTAGAGCTGTATGCTCTAAAACACCAGAACGCTTCATTTCATCTATCAGTTCTGCTCCTTCGCGGCTTCGTTCACCCACGCCTGTAAAGATGGAGTAACCTTGATGACCCAAAGCAATGTTGTGGATGAGTTCCATAATGAGCATGGTCTTGCCGACACCTGCACCACCAAATAAACCGATCTTACCACCTACTGGGTAAGGAGCTAAAAGATCAATGACTTTAATACCCGTTTCAAACAATGTTGTAGCAGCTTTTTGCTCAGCAAAAGAGGGGGGTAGACGGTGTATACCCCATCTAGGTGCATCAATCGTGCCTAAGCCATCAATCGGTCTGCCTAATGAATCAATGACACGCCCCATGGTATTTTGCCCTACAGGTGTGGTGATCGTTCTATTTAGATTTAAAACTTTAATACCACAACTTAGCCCTTCAGTGGCTTCCATTGCCATGACACGTACGATCCCAGCTGAGATTTGCTGAGCTACCTCTAAGTGGACTACAGGATTGCTTTTTGTCTCAAGTAAGCTGTGAATAGAGGGCTCATGACCTTTGTTGAAGGCTATATCTAGTACCGGTCCTGCAATCTTAATGATTTCGCCTTCACCACCTTCTAGTTTTAAATCTATATCTAAATCTTCCATATACTGTCCTTTGTCTGCCTTACGGTTCGTACTGACTATTTCTTGTAGTTCATTTGTAATTCTAAATTGCCTGACGCGATTGTAATCTTTCTTAAGTTTTGCGATGAGCTCATCGCTATTGTCACTTGCATGTTTCATGGCTTCTAGTCTGGCACTGTTTTCACTGGCAAAGCCATTGACTAATGCTCCATAGATAAAGCCGATCATGAACTGGGGCACTAAGGCATCGAAGACTTCTTGGCTTGAGGGGACATAGAGCATCTCTACGCTTTTAAGAGCAGCGTTACGTTCGTCTAGATTAAAGTCTTTTAGCTCAATAGGGAGGAGCTTGAAGTCTCTTGGCTCATGCTTAGCCATGTTTTTATAGCGTGAATAAATAACATGCACTTCATCGATCAAACCCTGATCGTAAAGATTCGTGATCTGCTCTGTGATGGCTCTGGTCGTATCTAAGCCTGGATGTTCTAAGATGCTTTCAAAGCTGGTATTTACAGTAGTGGAAGCATTGTCTTTATAGTGTTCAGTTGCAAGATGACCTACTGTAAAGATGTAGGGTACATCCTTATCTTTCATCGATTGATCTGCTAAATGGAGCAGATCAGGGCTATAGGTACCAGATAAGCCTTTTTCACCTGCAATGACAATGTAGGCTGTTTTTTCTCCTCCACGATGGGTAATGTATGGGTGCGAAATCTCTGGTGTATGCGCCCTGATGCTGTTCATGGTATCGATTGCTTTGCCAAAATACGCTCGATTTTGTTCTATCGTACGGATTGCTCTGCGCATCCGTGCTGTAGAGACCAGGTACATCGCATTGGTAATCTGCCTTGTCTGCATAATCCGTTTGCTATGTGAGAGTATGTCATATTTATTGGGCATCTGTATCACCTTTAAAGATGCTTATAAATGTCTTGATCCGTTCTAATAACAAGGCACTATTTTCATCTGTCAGCTTACCTGTTTGATCGATCAACTCAAGTTCACTTCGGTAGCTGTGTTCTAAGTACTCAAGTAAGTTTGTTTTAAACTGAGGGATGTCGTTTAAGTCTAAATGATCTAGTAGCTTATTGGTGGCAGCCAATAGCAAGGCCACCTGTTGAGATAGCCTTAACGGTTTTGTGCCTGCTTGCACGAGTATACTGGTTAAGCGCTGACCATAGTCTAAACGCTGTTTCGTGGCCAAGTCGATGTCTGTGCCAAATTGGGTGAAGATCTTTAATTCTCTATATTGAGCAAGGCTAAGCCTTAATGGCCCTGCAAGCTTACGTATCGCTGTTGTCTGCGCAGCACCACCTACA